>JAQVKR010000189.1 GCA_028694565.1 Gammaproteobacteria bacterium
CCGGGTTTCTTCGCGCTCATCTATCTCGCCCTGGTCGCACGGTTCGGGGCCGGGCGCTGGCGCGCGCTGGTGGTGGTGGGACTGTTACTCATGACCGGGCTGGTGTTCGAGTCGGCGGCCGCGTTGCTGGGGTTCAGCGCCTGAGGCGCGGCCGTTCCAGCGTGAATTCCGCCGGTCTCCCGGGTTGACCGGCGGTGTAACAGCGATCCAGGGATGCGGATCGTGTGCAAGGCGCGCCCACGGGCGTGCCGGCCGGGCGGGCGGGCAACTCCGCCGGCCCGGTGTCCCGGGTGTTCAGGGATGGGCGCCCGGGGCGCTTTCTTCTCCGGTTATCCGGTGTGTGGGGCTTTGGAGGCATGAGGGCACGCCGGCCTGTTGCGCGGCACGCCCGAGGCCTTCGGCCGGATGGGCCCAGGGACGGGCTCTTCCGGCATTTTTTTGTCCCGAGGAAATGCGGCGGACCCTGCCGCCCGCCTGAGTGCGTCGCGCTCATTGCGAAAGCGGGCGACGGGAAACTCGCTCCCGCGGCCCGCCACCGCGGTCAGTGGGTGCCGCGCCGCCCCAGCTCCTCCAGCAGTGCGGCCACGAACTGCTCTCCCCGCTGACCCATGCCCCGGGCGAGCACGTCGGGGTCCCGCTCGCCGTCCAGCAGCCGGCGCAGGATGCCGCCGAGGCGGGCCATGTCGCCGCCGGCCTTCAGCATCTGTTCGGCCATCTCGCCCAGCACGCCCAGCGCCTGCGTGCTCCCGGTCATCGCCTCGTGGATCATCTGGGCCATGCCCGCCGCGGCCACGGCCGGATCGGGGCGGGCGTCGGGATCGGGCAGCGTGCTCGGGTCCTGCAGGCCGCGCATGATGCTGGCGACGATGACGCTGTCCTCCTCGTCCAGTCCCACCAGCAGCTTGGGATGGCGCTCGCCGGACAGGATGCGGCGTATCACGCCCACCAGGCTGTTCCAGCCGTTGGCCTCGGAAGCCTGCAGTATCGGCTCGATCTGGGGCATCAGATCGCGATTCTGGCAGGCGCGTACCACATGCCAGATCAGCGCCGCGTGGGCCTGCAGGATCTGCTGGGTCTTGTCGGGCATGTCGCTCATGGGCTGCTCCGGCGGGATGTAGGGCGAATACGGGCGAACATCGCGAATCTCGGTTCCGGTGTGCGGAACGCGATGCCGGATGATTATACCCGTTGGAATCCGGGGGCCCATGATAAATGTCTGCGGATGGGGGCCGTGTAGGCTACACTACGCCCGTCCCCTGCCTGCCGGGAGCGGCCAGCGATGATCCGTGTGCGGCTCTACACCACAGCCGGCTGCCACCTCTGTGAACAGGCCGCATCGCTCCTGGCGGCGATGGCCGCGGAGGGCGGGATCGAGGTGATCGAGCGGGAAATCGCCGGCTCCGCGACGCTGCTGGAACGCTACGGAGACCGGATCCCGGTGGTGTCGCTGGAGGGGGGCGATGCGGAACTCGGCTGGCCGTTCGACGGCGAGTCCCTGCGCCGGTTTCTGGACCCGAGGGGCGGTGTATGGTTGGAGCAAGTTTGACTGCCTGAAGTTTCGGCTTTAGATTTGTAGATAACCATCCGCCGTATAACGATAAATTAACGACGCAGCGGAACACCGCGCTGCCCCACGACATGGCCATGCAGCCTCCGCGAATCCTGTTGGTGGACGACTCGGCGACTGATCGGGAACTCGCAGGAGTCGTGCTCGCGCGGGAGTTGCCGGGCGCCGAGATACTCGCGGCCGGCGACGCCATGTCCTTCGCCGAGCGCCTGGCCCGGGGCGGGTTCGACGCCGCCGTCATCGAGCGCCGCCTGGCCTGGAGCGACGGCCTGCAGGTGGCCGCCACCATTCGCCGGGTCTATTCCGGCTGCCCGATACTCCTGTTCTCGTCCGCCCCCGATGCGTTGCTGGAAGGTCAGCGCGCGGGTCTCGATGACGTCCTGCCGAAAGACAGCTCCGGCTACCTGCGCCTGCCGGGGGCCCTGCAGCGCTGCCTGGAGCGGCGCGGCGACACCGGTTCCGCCGAAGTCCTGCTCGGCAGCCTGCCGGTCGGCGTCCTGGCCCTCGACCGGGACGGGAACATCCTGCGAACCAACCCGGAGGCGGTGCGCCTGCTGGGCGCCGGCAACGTCGAGGCCCTGGTGGGCGACGATCTGGGGCAGCGCCTCGATCCGTCCGTGCGCGACACCCTGTCCGGGGCGTTGGCGGGGGATGGGGTTCTGCGGGGCGAGGAGGTGCGCCTGCGGCGTCTCGATGGGGGCATGGGCTGGGTGCGCCTGGGTCTCAGCCCCCTGCCGGGCACGCGCGGACAATATCAGGCAACCCTCGAGGACATCGGCAGCTACAAGCGCCGGGAGCAGGAGCTGGCGCGGGAGACCTCCGAGCTGGGGCGCGCGAACACCGAGCTCGAGCGGTTCGCCTACGTGGCCTCCCACGATCTCCAGCAGCCCCTCGGACTCATCACCCGCTACGCGCGATTGTTCCTGGAGCGTTTCGGCGCGGGGCTGGAGGCGGAGGGGCAGCGCTACCTGGAGCACGTCCTGGACAACGGTTCCCGGCTCCAGGACCTGGTGGACGATCTGTTGGCCTACGCCCGGATCGGCACCCAGGGCCGGCCCTTCGAACCGCTGGATTTCGGCGCGGCGGTGGATGAGGCGGCGGCCAACCTCGAGGCGGAGGTGGCCGCCGGTGACGTCGATTTCAGTCATGACGAGCTGCCCACGCTCAACGCCGACCGGGGCCAGATCGTGCAACTGTTCCAGAATCTCATCGGCAATGCCGTGAAGTTCAGGTCAACCGAACCGCTCCGGGTCCGGATCGGCGCCGAACGCCAGGGGGACGACTGGCGTTTCGCGGTTCAGGACAACGGCATCGGCATCGAGCCGGAGCATGGTGAGCGCATATTCGGCATGTTCCAGCGGCTGCATACCGGTGAGGAATACCCCGGTACCGGCATCGGGCTTGCCATCTGCAAGAGTATCGTGGAACGGCATGGAGGCCGCATATGGGTGGAGTCGCGTCCGGGCGCGGGCTCCACGTTCTACTTCACCATCCCGGCACAGGCGTGACCGTGGGGGGCGATTGCATGGGTGAGTTCGAGGGCAAGCGATTGCATCTGTTGCTCGTCGAGGACCAGCCGGCGGAGGTGGAGCTGATCGAGGCCATGCTCGCCGGCCACCGCGACCCCGAGTTCCACATCGAGCATCACGACAACCTGACCGGGGGGTTGAAGCGGCTGCGCGGCGGCGGCATCGACCTGGTGCTGCTGGATCTCTGCCTGCCCGACAGTGCCGGCCTGGAGACCTTTCAGCGGCTTCATGCCCAGGCGTCCGGGGTGCCGATCATCCTGATGACCAACCTCGATGACGAGGATCTGGCCGCCCGCGCGGTTCGCGAGGGCGCCCAGGACTACCTCATCAAGCGCCGGGTGGACACCGGCCTGCTGGTCCGCTCCATCCGCTATGCCCTCGAGCGCCAGCTCTCGGAGGAGGCGCTGCGGCAGAGCGAGGAGCGCTATGCCCTGGCGGTACGCGGCGCCAACGACGGCGTCTGGGATTGGAACATGATCACCGACGAGGTCTACTACTCGCCGCGCTGGAAGGCCATCCTCGGTCACGCCGAGACCGAAATCGGCAGCCATCCGGACGAATGGCTCACCCGCATCCACCTGGACGATTTCCAGAACTTCAACCATGCCCTGCAGGCTCACCTGACCGGTGAGACCGAGCAGTTCACCCATGAATACCGGCTGCGGCACCAGGCCGGACACTTCATCTGGGTTCTCAGCCGGGGACTGGGCGTGCGCAACATCCACGGCGATCTGCAGCGCATGGCCGGATCGCTGACCGACATCACCGCACGCAAGAATGCGGAGGAGCAGCTGATACACGATGCGCTGCACGACGCACTGACCGGGCTGCCCAACCGGACCCTGCTGCTCGATCGCCTGGACCAGGCGCTGAAGCAGCTGCGCAGCCGCGGCAGCAGCGGTTTCGCCGTCCTGTTCCTGGACCTGGATCGGTTCAAGAACGTCAACGACAGCCTGGGGCACAACGTGGGCGACCAGCTGCTGGTGGAGTTCGCGCAGCGGCTCAGCGCCCTGCTGCGGCCCGGCGACACGGTGGCGCGGCTCGGGGGCGACGAATTCGCCCTGCTCATCTCCGACATCGAACATGTCGGACAGGTCACCGCGGTGGCGAAACGCATCCTGGAACTGTCCCGTGACCGGTTCCACATCGCCGGCCACGAGGTGTTCACCACGACCAGCGTCGGCATCGCCATGGGTTCCCGGGGCTATCAGGAGCCGGAGGAGATCCTGCGCGACGCCGATATCGCCATGTACCGGGCCAAGGGGGCGGGCAAGGCCCGCTACGAGGTTTTCGACCGCCAGATGCACCAGCGGGTCGTGGAGCTGCTGCGCCTGGAGACCGATCTGCGCCGGGCGGTGGAGCGGGGCGAGTTCGCCATGCATTACCAGCCCATCGTCTCCCTGGACGAAGGCAACCTGGTGGGCTTCGAGGGCCTGATCCGCTGGCACCATCCCCTCCGGGGCATGGTGGGGCCGGAGTCATTCATCCCCGCCGCCGAGGAGACCGGGCTGATCGTGCCCATCGGCTGGTGGACCATCCGCGAGACTTGCCGCCAGACCCGGCAGTGGCAGCGGGAATTTCCCAACCGGGCGCCGCTCAGCATCAGCGTCAACGTTTCGGGGCGCCTGTTCAAGCAGCCGGACATGGTGACGCGGCTGGAGCGGATCCTGGACGAAACCGGGCTGTCCCCCTCGTCGCTGCGGATCGAGATTACCGAGAGCGTGCTGCTGGATCATGCCGAGGAGGCGATGGAGAAGCTCTCGGGGCTGCGCAACCTGGGCGTGGGCCTGCACGTGGACGATTTCGGCACCGGCTACTCCTCTCTGAGCTACCTGCAGAAATTCGCCTACGATTCGCTGAAGATCGATCGCAGCTTCGTGCACGATATCGAGCAGACCAAGGGGTCCGGGGCCATCGTGCAGACCATCATCGCGCTGGGCCAGATGCTCGGCATGAACATCATCGCCGAGGGGGTGGAGACGCCGGTGCAGCTCAGGCGGCTGCAGGAACTGCAGTGCCCCCAGGTGCAGGGCTTCTGGTTCTCCCGCCCCCTGGATGCCGCCGGCGCGCGGCGCCTGCTCTCCAATCCGCCCACCTGGCAGGTGGAAAAGATCGCCTGAATCCGTCTGCCGGGACCCGCTCAAGGGTCCCGTGTCCGGTTCAGCCGCGGGACAGGAACTCGATGAGCGCCTTCTGCGCGTGGAGCCGGTTTTCCGCCTCGTCCCACACCACGCTCTGCGGACCGTCGATCACCTCGGCGCTCACCTCTTCGCCCCGGTGGGCCGGCAGGCAGTGCATGAACAGGGCGTCTGGGCGCGCGCGCGCCATCAGCTCGCCATCCACCCGGTAGCCGGCGAAAGCCGCCTCGCGCAGCTTCTGCTCCTCCTCCTGCCCCATGCTGGCCCATACGTCGGTGACCACCAGGTCGGCGGCGGTGGCGGCGGCGGCGGGATCCCGGCCCAGGCTCACCCGGTCGCCGGCGGCGGCCAGCAGGGCGGGATCGGGGTCGTAGCCCTCCGGGCAGGCGATGTTGAGACGGAAGTCGAACTGGCGCGCGGCATTGATGTAGGAGTTGCACATGTTGTTGCCGTCGCCGAACCAGGCCACCGTCCGCCCGGCGATGGCGCCGCGATGCTCCACGTAGGTCTGCACGTCCGCCAGCAGCTGGCAGGGGTGATAGTGATCGGTGAGGCCGTTGATCACCGGCACCCGGGAATGGGCCGC
>JAQVKR010000190.1 GCA_028694565.1 Gammaproteobacteria bacterium
ACTGCCTGTTCATGCTGCAGAAGGAGGTGGTGGATCGCCTCGCCGCGGGTCCCGGCGAGGACGCCTACGGGCGGCTCGGCATCATGGTGCAGTTCCACTGCCGGGTGGAGCCCCTGTTCCGGGTGGGGCCGGGGGCCTTCACACCGCCGCCGAAGGTGGACTCCGCGGTGGTGCGGCTGACGCCCCACGCGGCTCCGCCCGTGGCGGTCAACGACCCGCGCCGGCTGGAGCGGGTGGTGGCCCAGGCCTTCACCCGCCGCCGCAAGACCCTGCGCAACGCCCTCAAGGGGCTGGTGGAGCCGGCCGCCATCGAGGCGCTCGGCATCGACACGAACCTGCGGCCGGAGAACCTTTCGCTGGAACAGTACGCCCGCATCAGCAATACTCTCGACTGAAAACCCCAATTTCCGTGAGTCGCCCATCGATGCAAGCCGAAGCCTACGCCCACCTGCTGCTGGCCACCGATCTGTCGCCCGAGAGCGAGGCGCTCGCCGCCCGCGCCCGGGATCTCAGCGAACGCTACGGGGCGCGCCTGAGCCTGATTCACGTGGTGGAATACGTCGCCATGGAGTATGCCGGCGACCTGATCATGCCCGAGGATCTCGACCTGGAGAACAAGCTGGTCGCCGCCGCCCGGGAGCAGATGGACGCCCTGGGAGAGCGCCTCGGCGTGGCCGCCGACGACCGGCACGTGGAGGTGGGATCCACCAAGGCCGAAATCCTGCGGGTGGCCGCGGAGCGGGGCATCGATCTCATCGTCATCGGCAGCCACGGCCGCCACGGCCTCGCCCTGCTGCTCGGCTCCACCGCCAACGCCGTGCTCCACGGCGTCGGCTGCGATGTCCTCGCGGTCAGGATCTGAGCCGCCGCGGCGCCGGTTCCGCCGGCGGAGTCAGCCGCCGCGGCGGTAGGCCGGATCGATCCAGCAGCGCGGCAGGTCCTCCCCGGAGGGAAAGGCCAGCTCCGACTTGGGGAAGGCGGCCGGGTCCTGCATCTCCTCCCCGGCGTGGAACCGGCCGCTCACCCGCGCCTGCGTGGGGTCGAACAGGGCCTGCAGATCGAGGATCTCCACCGCGTCGCCGCTTTTCTTGTCCTTCAGGTACATCGTCGCCTCCTCACCGGGTCAATGCCCGGACATCTCCAGGTCGTCCCTGACCGCGTCCAGCCCCGCCGCGGCGCAGCGCTCGTCCTGCTCGCCCGAGGGCGCGCCGCTCACCCCGATGCCGCCGTAGATGATGCCGCCCACCTCAATGGGCAGCCCGCCGGCGGAGAAGACCAGGCCGTCCACCTTGCCCACCGAGAAGGGCGCCGTGAAGCGGCTCTCCATCCCCGAGAGCGGCGCGTTGAAGGACATGGCCGTGTAGGCCTTCTGGCGGCTGATCTCGAGGGTCACGTCGGGGGCCAGGGTATCGCGCAGCACCGCCTGGGGGTGGCCGCCGCGGTCCACCACGGTGACCGCCACCTGCACCCCCTCGGCGCGGCAGGCCCCGACCGCGGCCCGGGCCATGCGCAGGGCGGTCTCCATGCTGAGCCGCTTGACCGAGACGGTCAGCGGATCGGCGGCGCGGGCGGGCATGGCGGCGAGGGCGGCGAGAACGAGGCCGAGCGCTGCGGCGCGGGGCAAAGTCATGCTCATCTTGTTATGCTCCTCCATCGTGGACTCTGGTTCGGAACCACTATCCTGAACATATGCCAAACCCCGGCGATTGTCAGCCCGGAGCCGGGGGGACATGCCGCCGCCCCGCAGCCGCCGCAGGGAATGCACAACGCACGAGGAGGGTCGCCGTGAACCGCCCCCGGATCGTCATCGAGAAGGACCCCGACGCCGTCGCCGCGGCCGCGGCCCGCAACTGGCTGCGCCTGGCGCGGGAGGCCGTGTCCGAGCGGGGCGTCTTTCACGTGGCGCTCTCCGGGGGCGCTACGCCGCGGCGCCTCCACGCGGCGCTGGCCGCGGCGGAACCGCCCCCGCCCTGGTCGGCGGTGGAGGCCTGGTTCGGCGACGAGCGCTGCGTCCCGCCGGACGACCCCGAAAGCAACTACCGCATGGCCCGCGAGACCCTGCTCGACCGGGTGCCCATCGCCCCCGGGCATATCCACCCCATCCTCTGCAGCCCCGCGGACTGCCGCCGGGCGGCCCACGCCTATGCCCGCACGCTGGCCGAGCGCCTGCCCGCCGCGGCCAATGGCATGCCCCGGCTCGACCTGGCGGTGCTGGGCATGGGCCCCGACGGGCACACCGCCTCGCTGTTCCCCGGCAGCTGCATCCTCACCGAGACCGGGCGCCCCGCGGCGGCGGTCTACGTGGACCGGCTCAAGGCCTGGCGCGTCAGCCTCACCCGGCCGGTGCTGGAGGCCGCGCGCCACCTGGTGTTCATGGTCACCGGCGCGGACAAGGCCCCGGCGGTGGCCCGCGCCCTGGCCACCCCCCACGACCCGGTGGGACTGCCGGTGCAGCGGCTCGCGCCGGCCGGCGAGGTGACCTGGTACCTGGACGCGGCGGCCGCCGCGGGACTGGAGGAGACCCGGCCATGATCGTGCTCGCGGGCGACATCGGCGGCACCAAGACCCTGCTGACCCTGGCCCGGGTGGAGGGCACCGGGGTGGAGCCCCTCGTGGAGCGGCGCTATCCCAGCGGCGAGTGGCCCGAATTCGCGCCCCTGCTCGCCGACTTCCTCGCCCGGCTGGCGGGCGCCGGGCAGCCGGAGCCCGCCGCCGCCTGCCTCGGCGTGGCCGGCCCGGTGGGCGACGGGAAGGTGAAGGTGACCAACCTGCCCTGGGTGCTCGATCCGGTGGCCCTGGCCCGGCAGGTGGGCGCCCCGGTGCGGCTCCTCAACGACTTCGGCGCCGTGGCCCACGGCATCGCCGCGCTGGGGCCGGAGGATCTCCACACGTTGCAGCCGGGGGAGCCGCGCTCCCGGGGCGTGCGGGCGGTCATCGGCGCGGGCACCGGCCTCGGCCACGCCATCCTCGCCCCCCGCGCGGGCGGCGGACACACGGTGCTGGGCAGCGAGCTCGGCCACGCCGAGTTCGCCCCCGCCGACGAGCGCCAGGCCGAACTGTGGCGCTGGCTGCGCGCCCGGCACGGCCGCGCCAGCTGGGAGCACGTGGTCTCCGGACCGGGCCTGGGCGCCATCTACCAGTGGCTGGTGGAGAGCGGGGCCCGCCCGGGCGCGGCGCTGGCGCGGGCGGCGGCGGAAGGGGACCCGGCGGCGGCGGTGAGCGCCGCGGCGGGGCAGGACCCGGTGGCGCGGGAGGCGCTGGCGCTGTTCGTCCGGGCCTACGGGGCCCAGGCCGGAAACCTGGCCCTGGCCTGCATCCCGCGGGGCGGCCTGTACGTGGCCGGCGGCATCGCCCCGCGCCTGATCGGAGCGCTCTCCGGCGGGGAGTTCACCGCCGCCTTTCGCGCCAAGGGCCCGATGGCGGGGCTCATGGAGCGCATCCCCGTCCGCGTGGTGCTCAACCCGAAGGCGGGGCTGCTGGGCGCGGCGCTGGCGGCGGCCCGCGCCGCGGAGTAGGCGGGCCGCCCGCTGGCCCGCGGGCGGTGTCGCGGCCCGCCCGTCCGGCGCCGCCGCCCCCCGCCCGCCGCGCCTTGCCGGCGGGCAAGGCGGCCGCGGGCGCAACCCTGCCCGATTATTGGGGCGCCCTTAATTTCCGCCCCGCCTTCCGTTATTGTGCGGGGACGGGAATGCCGCAGACAGAACGCAGAGAGACCCTGACCCCCATGAGTCACGACCCCGCCCATGCCATCGAGGTGAACGTGGAGACCGCCTACCTGGCCGACCAGTCGGATCCGGGCGCCGCGCGCTACGCCTTCGCCTACACCATCACCCTCCGCAACCAGGGCACCGTGGGCGCCAAGCTCATCAGCCGCCACTGGGTGATCACCGACGCCGACGGCAAGACCCAGGAGGTGCGCGGCATGGGCGTGGTGGGCGAGCAGCCCTACCTGGAGCCCGGGCAGTCCTACCGCTACACCAGCGGGACCCTGCTCGACACCCCGGTGGGCAGCATGTACGGCACCTACCAGATGGTGGGGGACGACGGGGTGACCTTCGATGCCGCGATCCCCGTCTTCACCCTCTCACAGCCCCACACGCTGCACTGAGATGTCCACCGTGCCCGCCGCCCTGCAACCGCGCCGCCGTGAGCCCGGCTGGCTGCTGGCGGGCGTGGGGCTGGTGCTGGCGCTCACCGGGCTGATGCCGGCCTCCGGGCACCAGATCTGGTTCCTGGAGACCTTCCCGGTGATGATCGGCATCGCGCTCCTGGTGCCCACCTACCGCGTCTTTCCCTTCACCCCGCTGGCCTACCGCCTGCTGGCGCTCCACGCGCTGGTGCTCATCTGGGGCGGCTACTACACCTACGCCGACAACCCGCTGTTCGAATGGCTGCAGCATGCGCTGGACCTGCAGCGCAACTACTACGACCGGCTCGGGCACCTCATGCAGGGCTTCGTGCCGGCCATCGTCGCCCGCGAGATCCTGCTGCGCCGCTCCCCCCTGCGGCCGGGCAAGTGGCTGTTCTTCATCGTCGCCTGCATCTGCCTGTCCATCAGCGCCTTCTACGAGTTCATCGAGTGGTGGGTGGCACTGCTCACCGGCGAGGCGGCGGAGGTCTTCCTCGCCACCCAGGGCGACATCTGGGACACCCAGTGGGACATGTTCCTGGCGCTGATCGGGGCCATCACCGCCCTGCTCACCCTGACCCGCCTGCACGACCGGGAGATCGCCCGGCTGCCGGGCGGCGGCCGGCCGGAAGGCTGAGGGGCGCGGTTCCCATCCGCCCGCCGGTGCGGTAGCGTTGCCCCATGTCCACCTATGCCATCGGCGACCTGCAGGGCTGCCTCGACTCGCTGCTGCGGCTGCTGGAGCAGATCCGCTTCGACCCGGCCCATGACCGGATCTGGTTCACCGGCGACCTGGTCAACCGCGGCCCCCGCTCCCTGGAGACCCTGCGCTACGTCCGCGACCTGGGCGCGGCCGCCGTCACCGTGCTGGGCAACCACGACCTGCACCTGCTGGCCATCGCCGCCGATCACGGCCGGCTGAAGAAGAAGGACACCCTGGCGGCCATCCTGGCGGCGCCGGATCGCGACGAGCTGCTGGGCTGGCTGGCCGCCCGGCCCCTCCTCCACCACGACCCCGGGCTCGGCTTCACCCTGGTCCACGCCGGCCTGCCGCCCGAGTGGGATCTCGCCACCGCGCAAGGCTGCGCCGCGGAGCTGGAGACGGTGCTGCGCGGCCCCGGCGCCGGGGCCTTCTACGCCCACATGTACGGCAACCTCCCCGATCGCTGGGACCCCCGCCTGGAGGGCTGGGAACGCCTGCGCTACATCACCAACTGCTTCACCCGCCTGCGCTACTGCGACCGCCAGGGCCGGCTGGAGCTGACCGAGAAGGGCCCGCCGGGCTCCCAGGCCAAAGGGCTGATGCCCTGGTTCCACGTCCCCGGCCGCGCCAGCGCCGGCCTGCGCATCCTCTTCGGCCACTGGTCCACCCTCGCCCTGGCGCACGTGGAGGATACCGGGGTCTACCCGCTGGACAGCGGCTGCATCTGGGGGGGAGGGCTCACCGCGCTGGAGCTGGAGACCGGGCGGCGGACCACCCTGCAGTGCCCGGAGACCCTGCATCCCGGGAAAGGGCTGTAGCAGGGGGCGGCCGCGGGTGGGCCGGGCCGGCCCTCCCCGGTCGCCGGGTGGAAGATGGCCCGGGCGGGGCCCCGCCGCCTCAGCATCCGCTCCCCGCCTGCCCCGGCCCCGCGAATCCCGTCAATCCGGTCTATTCCCCCTTGCCCGACGCCCCGGTCCGCTCCAGTACCCGG
>JAQVKR010000191.1 GCA_028694565.1 Gammaproteobacteria bacterium
GCGGACCTGGTCGTGGCCGGTGTACTGGCGCACCCCCTTCCGGATCTCCTCCTGCTTGCGGAACCGCACCTGGGTGGCGATGTCCGGGCGGGAGATGGCGAAGGTGCCGGCCTCGCCGCAGCAGCGATCGGACAGCCGCACCTCCTGGCCCATGAGCTTCGCCGCCACCTGGGTGGGATTGTAGGTCTTCATGGGGGTGTGGCACGGGTCGTGGTAGAGGTACTGCACCCCTTCCACGCCCTCCAGCGCCCGGCCCTTCTCCATCAGGTACTCGTGGATGTCCAGCAGCCGGCAGCCGGGGAAGATCTGCTCGAACTGGTAGGTGAGCAGCTGATCCATGCAGGTGCCGCAGGAGACGATGACGGTCTTGATGTCGAGGTAGTTGAGGGTGTTGGCCACGCGGTGGAACAGCACCCGGTTGTCGGTGGAGATCCGCTGGCCGCGGGCCTCGTCGCCGGAGGCCGACTGGGGATAGCCGCAGCAGAGGTAGCCCGGCGGCAGCACCGTCTGCACACCCACGTCGTAGAGCATGGCCAGCGTCGCCAGCCCGACCTGGCTGAACAGCCGCTCGGAGCCGCAGCCGGGGAAGTAGAACACCGCCTCGGACTCCTCGGTCACCCGCCGCGGGTCGCGCAGGATGGGCACGGTCTTGGCGTCCTCCACCCCCAGCAGGCCGCGCATGGTCTGGGTGGGCAACCCCGCCGGCATGGGCTTCTTCATGAAGTGCACCACCTGGGCGGGAATGGCGGTGCGGCCGGTGGTGCCGGCCGGGCGGGATTCGCCCGCGGCGGGCCGGAAGCGGCGGTAGACGCCGTGGGCCAGCCGCTGGGCGGCGTAGCCCCACTCGATGAGGCCCTTGCGCATCACCTTGATGGTGGCCGGATCGGTGACGTTGAGGAACGCCATGGACATCCAGGTGCCGGGATTGAGGCGCTTCTTGCCCTGGGCGCGCAGGATGCCGCGCATCTTCACGGTCACGTCGCCGAAGTCGATGTTCACCGGGCAGGGGTTGAGGCAGCGGTGGCAGACCGTGCAGTGATCGGCCACGTCGTTCATCTCGGCGAAGTGGCGCACGGAGATGCCGCGCCGGGTCTGCTCCTCGTAGAGGAACGCCTCGATGATGAGGCCGGTGGCGAGAATCTTGTTGCGCGGCGAGTAGAGCAGGTTGGCCCGCGGCACGTGGGTGGTGCAGACCGGCTTGCACTTGCCGCAGCGCAGGCAGTCCTTGATGTCGTTGTTGAGATTGCCCAGGGCGCTCGCCTCGAGAATCAGCGCCTCCTGCTCCACCAGGCGCAGCGACGGGGTATAGGCGTTCTCCAGCCCCGAGCCGGGCATCAGCTTGCCGCGGTTGAAGCGCCCCTCGGGGTCGACCCGCCGCTTGTACTCGGCGAAGGCCTCGACCGTCCCTGCGTCCAGGTACTGCATCTTGGTCAGGCCGATGCCGTGCTCGCCGGAGATGACCCCGCCCAGGCTGCGCGCCAGGGCCATGACCCGGTCCACGATGCGATCGGCCTCGCGCAGCATCCCGTAGTCGTTGGAGTTGACCGGGATGTTGGTGTGGACGTTGCCGTCGCCGGCGTGCATGTGGGTGGCCACGAACAGCCGGCCGGTGCGGATGCCGGCATGGATGGCGTCGAACCGGCGGCAGACCGGCTCGAGCATGCGCCCGGTGAAGATCTCCTTCAGCGGCCGCTCGACGCCGCGGCGGTAGGAGATGCGCACATCGCGCCGCTGCAGCAGGTCGAACAGCGTGTCGCCGGGCCGCACCCGCTCCCGCTCGGCCTCGGTGAGCAGTTCGGGATTGTCAGCCGCCGGGGCGTCGAGCCGCTCCAGCAGGGCGCGCCAGCGCTCGCGCACCCGCTCCAGCAGATCCACCGCGGCCTCCTTCTTGGCGGCGATGATGGCGTCGTTCTCGGCGCTCTCCTCCAGGCCCGGCAGCTGGCGCAGCTCGGGCATGCCCCCGCCCAGGTAGCCGAGCACGCCATCGATCATCCGCAGCTTGTTGCGGGTCGACTGCTCGATGTTGATGCGCTCGATGCCGTCGTTGTACTCGGAGAGGCGATCCAGCGGAATCACCACGTCCTCGTTGATCTTGAAGGCGTTGGTATGGGCGGCGATGGCGGCGGTCCGCGAACGGTCGGCCCAGAACCGGGCGCGCGCCTCCGGGCTGACGGCCACGAAACCCTCGCCGTCGCGGGCGTTGCACAGGCGCACGATATGGGAGGCCGCCTCGGCCACCGCCTCCTCGCCCTCGGAGGAGATGTCCGCCAGCAGCACCATCTTGGGCAGCTCCGGGCGCGGCGCCTTGGTGCTGTACTTCACCGCCCGCACGTAGCGCTCGTCGAGATGCTCCAGCCCGGTGAGGTGCACGTCCGGCAGGCTGTCGAGGTACTCCTTCACCTCCACGATGGCCGGCACGGCGTTCTTCAGGTTGGCGCCGAAGAACTCCAGGCAGACGGTGCGCAGGTGCCTGGGCTGCCGGTGCAGGATGAAGACCGCGGAGGTGATGAGCCCGTCGCAACCCTCCTTCTGGATGCCGGGCAGCCCGCCCAGGAACTTGTTGGTGACATCCTTGCCCAGCCCGCGGTGGCGGAACTCGCTGCCCGGGATGCGGAGGATTTCCGGCTCGCCCGACAGCGTCCGGCCGTCGGCGGCGAAGCGGGTGATGCGGAACTCCGCCATCTCCTGGTCGTGGATCTTGCCCAGGTTGTGGTTGAGCCGCTCCACCTCGAGCCAGCGGGCGTCGGGGGTGACCATGCGCCAGGAGGCCAGGTTGTCCAGCGTGGTGCCCCACATCACCGCCTTCTTGCCGCCGGCGTTCATGGCGATGTTGCCGCCGATGGTGGAGGCGTCCTGGGAGGTGGGATCCACGGCGAAGATGTAGCCGTGGGCGCCGGCCAGCTCGGAGACCCGCCGGGTCACCACGCCCGCCTCCACCCGGACGGTGGGCACGGGCTCGGCGACGCCGGGCAGGCGGTCGAGGGTCACCTCGCCGATGCCCTCCAGCTTCTCGGTGTTCACCACCGCCGTGTCGGCATGCAGGGGCACGGCGCTGCCGGTGTAGCCGGTGCCGCCGCCGCGGGGGATGATGGTGAGCCCGAGCTCGATGCAGGCCTCCACCACCTTCAGGGTCTCGGCCTCCGTGTCGGGCGAGAGCACCACGAAGGGGTACTCCACGCGCCAGTCGGTGGCGTCGGTGACGTGGGAGACCCGGGCCAGGCCGTCGAAGCCGATATTGTCCTTGCGGGTCACCCGGCTGAGGCGCCGGAAGGCGCGTCGGCGCAGCTCCGCCTGGCGCTCCCGCCCCCCCTCGAAGGCGCGGATCGCCTCCCGGGCCCGCTCCGCCAGCCGCAGGGCCAGCTGATTGCCCTCGGCCCGCGCGACGATCTGGTCCAGGCGATGGTGCAGGGCATGCACCAGCGACTGCCAGCGCTTGGGATTCTCCAGCAGGTCGTCCTGGATGTAGGGGTTGCGGGTGATGACCCACATGTCCCCCAGCACCTCGAACAGCATGCGCGCCGAACGGCCGGTGCGGCGCTGTCCGCGCAGCTCGTTGAGGACGTCCCACATATCCTCCCCGAGGAAGCGGATGACGATCTCGCGGTCGGAGAAGGAGGTGTAGTTGTACGGGATTTCGCGAATGCGCGCGACGCTGTCCGGGCTCATGGAGGCGATAGAAAAAACTGATGTGCTGCAAAGCGGCGATCCTAACACAGGCAGCGGCGGCCGATTCCATGAAATTTGTCCGATAGGCCCCTCGATTCCCGCCGGGGCGCGATCCGGGGCGGGGAATCGATATCCTGCCGGTGGGACCGGCGCCGAATCGCCGGCACGCGCCCCCGCGCCCCCGCGGCCCTGTCACACGGCCGTAGCGAGCGCTTCACGAGCCGGTCACACCGGTCGCCTAGAGTCGCCCCATGGACGCCCCCGTTCCCACCTCCGGCACGGCCGCGGAGGCCTCGCCCCGGCTGCGCGTCGCCATCGTGACCGAGACCTACCCGCCCGAGATCAATGGCGTGGCCATGACCGTTGCGCGGCTGGTCGGCGGGCTGCTGGAACGGGGCCACCAGGTGGACCTGGTCCGCCCGAGCCAGCGCCGCGGCGATCGCCCGGCGGCGGGCACGAACCTGCGCGAGCTGCTCACGCCCGGGCTCGGCATCCCGGGCTATCCCGGCCTGCGCTTCGGCATCCCCATGCGCCGCTGGCTGACGGCGCGCTGGCTCGAGTCGCCCGTGGACGTGGTGCACGTGGACACGGAGGGTCCGCTGGGCTGGTCGGCGCTCGCCGCGGCCCGGCGCCTGGCGCTGCCCGCGGTCACCAGCTTCCACACCAATTTCCACCAGTACAGCGCCCACTACGGGCTCGGCCTGCTGCGACGGCCGGTGGGCGGCTACCTGCGCCGTTTCCATGACCGCGCCCGCTGCACCCTGGTGCCCACCCGGGAGCTGGCCGGCGAGCTGGCCGGCCATGGCTTCCGCCACCTGGAGGTGCTGGGACGGGGGGTCGACACACGGCTGTTCCATCCCGGCCGCCGGAGCGAGGCGCTGCGGCGCGGCTGGGGCGTGCGCGGCCGCGACCTGGTGGCGCTCTACGTCGGCCGGCTCGCCCCGGAGAAGAACCTGGAGGCCGCGGTGCGCTGGTTCCATGCCATGCGCGCGGCCGAGCGGCGGGTCCGCCTGGTGATGGTGGGCGACGGACCGCTGCGGGCGCGGCTCGCCGCCGAGCACCCGGACATCGTCTTCTGCGGCATGCGCGGCGGCGAGGATCTCGCCGCCCACTACGCGTCGTCCGACCTGTTCCTGTTCCCGAGCCTGACCGAGACCTTCGGCAACGTGGTGCTCGAGGCCATGGCCAGCGGCCTCCCGGTGGTGGCCTATCACACCGCGGCGGCCCGCGAGTACGTCATCCACCAGTGGTCGGGGCTGCTGGCAGCGCCCGGGGAGGAGCAGGCGCTGGCCCGGGCCGCGGCGGCGCTGGCCCGCGACCCGGTGCGGGTCCGGCGCCTCGGGGCCCGGGCCCGGTTCGGGGTGCAGAAAGCCGACTGGCAGCGGATCCATGAGCGATTCGAGGCGCTGCTGCTGCGCCAGGTGCACGACCACGCGACCCCGGCGCATACCGCGCAACCCTGGCCCGCGACAGGAGGCCGCCCATGACCACCCAGGCCATGCTGCAGCGGCTCACCGCGCGCGAGCTGCCCCTGTGCCGGCGCATCAACCGGCTGGGCCGGCGGCGGTCCGTGGAACGGTTCTTCGCCGGCGTCAGCCGGCTGGGCGACGGCGTGTTCTGGTATGCCCTGATGCTGCTGCTGCCGTTCGCGTACGGTCCCGCCGCCTGGGAGACGGTGATGGAGATGGCATTGGCGGGCATGATCAACCTGGCCGTCTACCGCCGGCTCAAGGGCACCACCCTGCGCCAGCGGCCGTTCCGGATGGACGCCGGCATCCGCCTCGGCACCCCGCCACTGGACGCCTACAGCTTCCCTTCCGGCCACACCATGCATGCCGTGGGATTCAGCACGGTGCTCGTGACCCAGATCCCCGCCCTGGGCTGGCTGGTCATCCCCTTCACGCTCCTGGTGGCGCTGTCGCGGATCATTCTCGGCCTCCACTACCCGTCCGACGTGGCCGCCGGGGCGCTGCTCGGCGCCGCCACGGCACTGGCTGTCGGGATGCCGGCAATCTCCTCCTAGCCCCCGCCCGGACAAGGGTCCGCCCGGCGCCGGCGCGGGACGCAATGCCGGGGCCGGCACCGCGCAACAGGGGCGCGGCGAACCCCGGCACCGGCAGCGGCGGCACCAGCACG
>JAQVKR010000192.1 GCA_028694565.1 Gammaproteobacteria bacterium
GGCCTATGCCTGCGATATCACCTACGGGACCAACAACGAGTTCGGCTTCGACTACATGCGCGACAACATGGCCTTCCGCATGGAGGAGAAGTCACAGCGCGATCTCTACTACGCCATCGTGGACGAGGTGGACTCCATCCTCATCGACGAGGCCCGGACCCCGCTCATCATCTCCGGACCCGCCGAGGACAGCTCGGCGATGTACATGAAGATGAACGAACTGGTGCCGCAGCTGGTCAAGCAGGAGGCGGAGGACGGCCCGGGCGACTACTCGGTGGACGAGAAGGCGCGCCAGGTCTACCTGACCGAGGAGGGCCACCAGCACGTGGAGGACATGCTCACCGGCGCCGGGCTGCTGGAGGAGGGCGAGAGCCTCTACAGCGCGGTGAACATCTCGCTGGTGCATCACATCTACGCGGCGCTGCGGGCCCATGCGCTGTTCCGGCGCGATGTGGACTATATCGTGCGCGACAACCAGATCGTGATCGTGGACGAGTTCACCGGCCGCACCATGCCCGGCCGGCGCTGGTCGGAGGGGCTGCACCAGGCCATCGAGGCCAAGGAGGGGGTGAACATCCAGCAGGAGAACCAGACCCTGGCCTCCATCACCTTCCAGAACTACTTCCGCCTCTATGACAAGCTCGCGGGCATGACCGGCACCGCCGACACCGAGGCCTACGAGTTCCAGCAGATTTACGGCCTGGAGGTGGTGGTGATGCCCACCCACCGCCCCATGATCCGGCAGGACCTGGGCGATCTGGTCTACCTGACCCAGGGGGAGAAGTTCAACGCCATCATCGAGGACATCTCCGAGTGCCGCAAGCGGGGCCAGCCGGTGCTGGTGGGCACCGCCTCCATCGAAGCCTCCGAGCACCTCGCCAGGCTGATGGACAAGCACAAGATCGCCCACGAGGTGCTCAACGCCAAGCACCACGAGCGCGAGGCCCAGATCGTCGCCCAGGCCGGCCGGCCCGGGGCGGTGACCATCGCCACCAACATGGCCGGTCGCGGTACCGACATCGTGCTGGGCGGCAGCCTGGCGTCGGATCTGTCGACGCTGCCCGAGGATGCCCCGGAGGCGGAGCGCGCGCGGGTGCGCGAGGAGTGGCAACGGCGCCACGAGCAGGTGCTGGAGGCCGGGGGGCTGCACATCGTCGGCACCGAGCGCCACGAATCGCGGCGCATCGACAACCAGCTGCGCGGCCGTTCCGGTCGCCAGGGCGACCCCGGCTCGACCCGCTTCTACCTGTCGCTGGAAGACAACCTCATGCGCATCTTCGCCTCCGACCGCGTGTCGGGGCTCATGCAGAAGCTGGGCATGCAGGAGGGCGAGGCCATCGAGCATCCCTGGGTCACCAAGGCCATCGAGAACGCCCAGCGCAAGGTGGAGGGGCGCAACTTCGACATCCGCAAGCAGTTGCTGGAATACGATGACGTGGCCAACGACCAGCGCAAGGTGATCTACGCCCAGCGCAACGAGCTCATGGCCGCGAAGGATATCGCCGACGCCCTCCATGAGATCCGGATCGACGTGCTGAACGGCGTCATCGATCAGTTCATCCCGCCCCAGAGTATCGAGGAGCAGTGGGATCTGGCCGGCCTGGAGCAGGCCCTGGAGCAGGAGTTCGGCCTCCGCGCCGACATCCGCAGCTGGCTTGAGTCCGACGAGAACCTGCACGAGGAGCCCCTGCGCGAGCGCATCCTCCAGGAGCTGGAGGCGATCTACGCGGCCAAGGAGGCGCAGGCCGGGGCGGAAGCCATGCGCCAGTTCGAGAAGGTGGTCATGCTGCAGGTGCTGGACAACCACTGGCGCGAGCATCTGGCCTCCATGGACCACCTCCGCCAGGGCATCCACCTGCGCGGCTACGCCCAGAAGAATCCAAAGCAGGAGTACAAGCGCGAGGCCTTCGAGCTGTTCTCCAGCATGCTCGACCGGGTCAAGCACGACGTGGTGGGCATCATCTCCAAGGTGCAGCTGCAGGCGCCCGAGGAAGTGGCGGCCCTGGAGGCCCAGCGCCGCCGCCCCAGCGAGGAGGAGATGCAGTACCAGCATGCCGAGGCCGCCGCCCTGGCGGACGAGGAGGGCGCCGGCCAGCCCTCCCCCGGGGAAGGGCAGCGGGAGCAGCCGTTCGTGCGCGAAGGACCCAAGGTGGGGCGCAACGAACCCTGCCCCTGCGGCTCCGGCAAGAAGTACAAGCACTGCCACGGGCGACTGGGGTGACGGGCAATTGCGTGAATGCGTGAATGCGTAGGGCCGGATTTATCCGGCCGGGCACGGCGTTTCCCGTGACGTCCCTGTGCAGATGAATCTGCACCTACGGGACTGCCGTGGGGCGTGGTGACAGGCAAAGTGAATGCGTAGGGCCGGATTTATCCGGCCGGGCACGGCGTTTCCCGTGACGTCCCTGTGCAGATGAATCTGCACCTACGGGACTGCCCCGTGGGGCGTGGTGACAGGCAAAGGTTGGCGGGGAGGGGACTCCACCCCTGCAGGGCCGGATTTATCCGGCCGGGCAGGGTGCGTGGCCGTTGTCTCCCCGGTTCCCGGCGCGCTTGGAGTCTCCGCGCGGGGCCGTATTCCGATTTCTCCCGCCAAGCCGCAAAGATAAAGCCGCGAAGGCCGGTGCGGGCGGGGGTACGGCCCCCGGCCCTTGGTTGGGTCATCCCTTGCGTGCTCCGCGCCTTGGCGAGAGCCGCCGCGGTCCCGGATTCAATCTCAATTTCCACAGAGGCGAATGCATCATGGCGGTGGGTCTGACGGGCTTGCCGGAGCTCTATCCGGTGGCGGGCATTTCTCTCGGCACGGCGGCGGCCGGCATCCGCTACCGGGGCCGCGATGATCTGGTGGTGATGGAGATGGCGCCCGGCGGAACGGCGGCGGCGGTTTTCACCCGCAATGCCTTCTGCGCCGCCCCGGTCAGCGTGGCGCGCGAGCACCTGGGGCTGTTCAGCCCCCGGTTTCTGCTCATCAACGCCGGCAACGCCAACGCGGGCACCGGGAAGCAGGGGCTGGCCGATGCCCGGGAGAGCTGCAAGTCCCTGGCCGGGGCGGGCGGTTGCCGGCCGGCCGAGGTGCTGCCCTTCTCCACCGGGGTCATCGGCGAGCCGCTGCCGCTGGCGCGCCTGCAGGCGGGCATCCCCGCGCTGCTCTCAAACCGCTCCGGTGACGCCGCCGCCTGGGAGCGGGCGGCGCGCGCCATCATGACCACCGACACGGTGCCGAAGGGCGCCTCGCGGCGCTTCGAGCAGGCCGGCCGGACGGTGACGGTGACGGGCATCGCCAAGGGTTCGGGGATGATTCACCCGGACATGGCCACCATGCTCGCCTATGTGGCCACCGATGCCGCGGTGGAGCGCGAACTGCTGTCCGTCTGCCTGAAGCGGGCGGTGGACCGCTCATTCAACCGCATCAGCGTTGACGGCGACACCTCCACCAACGACGCCTGCGTCCTGCTGGCCAGCGGCGGCACCGGGCTGCCGGCCATCGAGCATGAGGACGATCCCGCGCTGGCCTCCTTCCAGGAAGCGCTGGACGGCGTCTGCCTCGAACTGGCTCAGGCCATCATCCGCGATGGCGAGGGCGCCACCAAGTTCATCACCGTCCGGGTGGAGGGCGGCGCCACTCCCGGGGAGTGCGCGGCGGTCGCCTTCACCATCGCCCACTCCCCGCTGGTCAAGACCGCCTGCTTCGCCTCCGATCCCAACTGGGGCCGCATCCTCGCCGCCGTCGGCCGGGCCGGGCTCGAGGGGCTCGACATCTCCCGGGTGACCATCCACCTGGACGACGTCTCCATCGTGATGAACGGCGGACGCCATCCCGACTATCGCGAGGAGATGGGCGCGGCAGTCATGAAGCGGCCCGAGTTCACCATCCGCGTCAACCTCGGCCGCGGCGACCACACCACCGAGGTGTGGACCACCGACCTCTCCTACGACTACGTCAAGATCAACGCCGAGTACCGCTCCTGAGTGCTCACCACGAAGGCACGAAGAACAAGAAGAAGATCTTTTTAACCGCAGATTACGCAGATTTTCGCAGATTATTTTTTGTGTTCTAACGGCATGGCACATGCTGTGCACGTGAGTGCGTTCGGGGCTGCTCGTCCGGTAAACTCGCTCTGAACCGCGTCAGCCTGGTTCCACTGACGATAGTTCCGGGTTTCACATTCCAATCAACGTCAATCAGCGAAATCTGCGGTTAGCTGCTTTTTCATTCTTCGTGTTTTTCGTGCCTTCGTGGTGAATGTTCCATGATCGATGCAACGGACTGGCTGCGGGTGGTGGCGGCGGCGGTGTTCGACGACGCGGGCCGGGTGCTGCTGGCGCGGCGCCCGGCGCACCTGCACCAGGGCGGGCTGTGGGAGTTCCCCGGCGGCAAGGTGGAGCCGGGCGAGTCCCTGGAGCAGGCACTGGCGCGGGAGCTGCAGGAAGAGCTCGGCATCCTGCCCCGGCGCAGCCGGCCGCTCATCCGCATCCGCCACGCCTATCCCGATCGCCGGGTGGAGCTGGATGTCTGGCGGGTGGATGCCTTCAGCGGTGAGCCCCACGGGCGGGAAGGCCAGCCAGTGGAGTGGGTCGCTCCGGAGGAGCTGCCGGAACGCGAGTTTCCGGCGGCCAACCGGCCCATCGTCAACGCCGTCCGTCTCCCGGACCGCTATCTCGTCACCGGGGAGCCGGCAGGTGATCCACGCCGGTTTCTGGACCGGCTGGAACAGGCGTTGGTCGGGGGTGTGCGCCTCGTGCAACTGCGGGCCAAGGAGCTGCCGGAGGCGGAGTACCTCCGACTGGCCGGGCAGGCGCTCGAGCGCTGCCGGGGATTCGGCGCCCGGCTGCTCCTGAATGCGCCATCCGGATGGGTGGAGCGGGTGGGCGCCGACGGGGTGCATCTGGATGGCCGCCGGCTTGCCCGGCTGGAGCGGCGGCCCCTCGGCGCCCGCTACTGGGTGGGCGCCTCCTGCCACGATGCCCGGGAACTGGCCCGGGCCGAGGCCATCGGCTGCGACTTCGCCGTCCTCTCGCCGGTGCTGCCGACCGCGAGCCATCCCGGCGCTGCGGCCCTGGGCTGGGAGGGCTTCGCCGAACTGGCCGATGCCGCCCGCATTCCCGTCTATGCGCTGGGCGGCGTCGGCCCGGCCGACATCCCCCGCGCACACGGCCTCTACGCCCAGGGCATCGCCGCCATCCGCGCCCTGTGGGAGCCGGCCTCCTGAACCGGACGGAGCCTCCGGCAGGAAGCGGACGAACAGCGGTGTCGCCGAACGTCCAATCAACCAGAGGGTCGGCCTCCTCCGGTCGGTTCCCCGTGTAGGAGGCGAGCCCTCTCGCCGAACAGTCAGCCGCGGACCGGTCGGTGACAGCTGACGTGTTCAGTGCTGCGGTTCGTCGTCTGTGGGGGTGCCGGCGTCGCCGTTGCTGCCGGGGACCTGGTACTCCTCCGAGGCCCAGGCGCCGAGGTCGATGAGCCGGCAGCGCTCGCAGCAGAAGGGCCGCCATTTCGATGCCTCGGTCCACTCCACGGATTTGCCGCAGGTGGGGCATTGCACCACGGTGGGGCGGTTGCGCTTGGGGCTGGATTCGGTCATGGGATTGGTTCGCGTTCCGTGTTCACGTGCTCGCACGCGGGGATGTAGGTGCGGATCCGCCTGCACATGGGGGGCAGGGTTCAATCCCATGCCCGGCCGGATGAATCCGGCCCTACATGGTAGTCACCCGCCACCGGTCAAATCGGGCAGGAGGTCAGCTGGAAGTCCACGTCTTCCTCGGTCTGGGTGGGACGCTGATCGCGGCTGGCGA
>JAQVKR010000193.1 GCA_028694565.1 Gammaproteobacteria bacterium
CGTGTGCTCTTCCGATCTGGAGGTGGCGGTCGATGTCGAGCAGGGGATCGTGCGGGTATCGGCCGAGGACGATATCCGGGCCGGGCTGGTCGCGGCGCTGCGCGAGCTCGGCTATCCGGAACGCGGCTCGGTCACCGGCGTCGACTCCCTGAAGGCGAAAGCCAAGTCGTTCGTCAGCTGCGCCGTGGGGCGGATGGATCGCTGAAGCCTGCCTCGACTCCCGGCCCGGCGCGCCGGAGTCACCGGGCGCCAGCCTGGGGCATGCGGCTGGATGCGAGCAGGGCCGTGGCATCGGCGGCGCGCAAGGGCCGGCTCAGCAGATATCCCTGAACGCTGTCGCAGCCCTGGGACTCCAGCACGCTGAGCTGCTCGGGCTGTTCCACGCCCTCGGCCACCAGTTGCAGGCCGAGGCTGTGGCCGAGCCGGATGATCGCCTCCACGATGGCGGCATCCTGGGCGTTGGTGGCTATCTCCCGGATGAAGGCCCGATCCACCTTCAGCGTCTGGATGGGCAGCCGCCGCAGGTAGCTCAGCGAGGAGTAGCCGGTGCCGAAGTCGTCCACCGCCAGCCGGACCCCCATCTGCCGCAGCCCCCTGAGCACCTCCACCGCCCGATCGATGTCGGCCATGACCGAGCCCTCCGTGATCTCCAGCTCCAGGTAGCGGGGCTCCAGGCCGATCTCGGAGAGAATGCGGCCCACCAGCAGAATCAGGCCGCGGCGGTGGAACTGGCGCCCGGAGAGGTTCACCGCGAGGCGGAAATCGCGGATGCCGGCATCCACCCAGCTCCGCGCCTGGGCGCAGGCCCGCCGCAGGACCCATTCGTCGATGGGCAGGATGAGGCCGGTTTCCTCGGCCAGCTGGATGAACTCGCCCGGGGGAATGATCTCGCCATGGGGCTGGCGCCAGCGCAGCAGCGCCTCCATGCCGATGACGGCGCCCTCGCGGACCGACACCTGGGGCTGGAACACCAGATGGAACTCGCCCTGCTCCAGCGCCTTGCGCAGACAGTGCTCCAGGCGCAGACGCCGGCGGATGGCGAGGTTCATCTCCCGCGAGAAGAACTGGTAGTGGCCCTTGCCGCTGCTCTTCACCTGGTACATGGCCGTATCCGCGTTCTTGATCAGCTCGCCGTTGTCCTCGCCGTCCTGGGGCGCCAGGGCGATGCCGATGCTGGCGGTGACCAGCACTTCGTGGCCCTCCAGGTTGAAGGGATCGGCCAGGGCGGCAATCACCTTGCGCGCCACCGTGGCGGCGGCCCTGCTGGCCGCGTTCCCGTCGGCCAGGTCGGAGAGAAGGATGACGAACTCGTCGCCGCCCAGGCGCGCCACCACGTCGTTGTTGCGCACCGCCTCCAGCAGCCGGGTGGCCACCGCGCGCAGCAGGCGGTCCCCGCTGGCATGGCCGAGGGAGTCGTTGATGTCCTTGAAGCGATCCAGATCCAGGTAGAGGATGGCCAGCCAGCGGCCCCGGCGCTGGCCGTCGCGCAGCGCCTGCACCAGCTTCTCCTCGAACAGGGGCCGGTTGGGCAGGCTGGTCAGGCCGTCATAGTAGGCCAGGTAGTGGATGGTGTCCTCGGAGCGCTTCTTGTCGGTGATGTCGGTGAAGATGGCCACGAAATGGGCCATCTCCCCCGCCTCCGCATCGAGCGTGCCGATGCTCATCCACTGGGGATAGATCTCCCCGTTCTTGCGGCGGTTCCAGATCTCGCCCTGCCAGGTTCCCTTCTCCCGCAGGGCGCCCCAGAGTCCGGCATAGAACTCCTCGTCGTGCAGGCCCGACTGCAGCAGCCGGGGGTTGCGGCCCAGCACCTCCGCCGGGGCGTAGCCGGTGATGCGGGCGAACGCCTCGTTGACCCGGACGATGCGGCCCTCGCCGTCGGTCACCATGATGGCGTCGGCGCTGTGCTCGAAGACCCGCGCGAAGAGCCGCAGCTGCCGTTCCACGGGCCGCGGGTCGCCGGCATGGCGAAACACCCAGACCAGGCCGCCGTCCCCGCCGTCGGCCGCGGGCAGGGCGCGGATCTCCCATTCCACCTCCCCTCCGCCCGTTCCGGGCAGATGCAGGGTGCGGGCGTTCGGCGCCACGGATGCCGGCTCGGGGGGCAGTCCCGGCAGCAGCTCGGCCAGAGGCTGGCGGAGCGCCGCCCCCGGATCCAGGCCCGTCAGCCGGGCGG
Organism: Gammaproteobacteria bacterium; assembly: GCA_028694565.1. GTDB lineage: Bacteria > Pseudomonadota > Gammaproteobacteria > DSM-26407 > DSM-26407 > Thioalbus. The sequence goes on from JAQVKR010000193.1 coordinate 2,177, forward strand.
CATCGGCATTGATGTAGATGAGCCGCCCGCCCGGGTCGGTGGCCAGCACGGCGGCGCCGATCAGATCGAGGACGCCGGGCGGCGGCCCGGCGGTCGGGCCGGCCGCCGGCCGGCCGGCACGGAGGCGCCAGCCGGCGCCGGTGCCGAGCACCGCCAGCAGGCCGAGCAGCAGCCAGGCACTCTGGGTCATGCCTCGCTCCGGGCGATGCTGTCGCGGCGGGACTGGATCGGGCGTGTCGGGTTCAAGGCTCGTCTTGACGCCGTCGGGAGGGACGGAGCGCCGGCCCGGTGCATTCCTCGGGCCGGATGTCTGGTCGCCATCCCTGGTCGTACCGGCGGATAACATAACACAGCCGCGCCGGGGACCGGTCGCTTCACGAATGTGACACTGTCACTTAACCCGGCGCCCGTCCGCCGCATAGTGACCGCTCCCGCGGCCGGCCGCGGCAAGACCCCACGGCGTGCCTGCGCGGAAGGAAGGCGGAATCGATCGCGCACGGGCCCCGGACGCGCGCCGCCCTGGCTGCCGCGGCATGCAGTGCCGGCCGCACTGCTCTAGACTAGTGTGCCTGCTCACTCCCGGAGGTGCTCCCAGGGCCGCCCCGGATGCGCCGGGACCAGGCCGCGGCGCCGCGGGCAGTGGCTGTGCCCCGGTCGAGCGCCGCAACGCGGTCGTGACGCCTCCGGGGGACTCCCTTGGGGCGAGCCGCCAGGAGTGAAGCGATACACTAGCCGGGGTCCACCTCCACGCCAAGAACCTTCCATGATATCGAGATCCGCACTGCGACGACTCCTGCCCCTGGCCATCCTGGCCCTCGCCCTCGCCATCCTGGCGATCCTGATTCTCACCCGCCCGGCCGGGCATCCGGTCCCGGTGCGGGAACGGACCTGGACGGTGGACGTGGAAACCGTGCGCCTGGAGACCCTGTCGCCGGTGCTGCAGCTCTACGGCCAGGTGGACAATCCGCGCACGGCCCGGCTCGCCGCGGCCGTCGCCGCCGAAGTGCTGGAGGTTCCGGCGCGGGAGGGCGCGCGCGTGGACGAGGGGGATCTGCTGATTCGGCTCGACGACCGCGACCAGGCGCTGCTGCTGGCCCAGCGGGATGCCGACGTGCGGGATCTGCGCGCCCAGCTCGCCACCGAGCAGCTGCGCGAGCAGTCCGACCGCGCCGCCCTGGAGCACGAACAGGCCCTGCTGGAACTGGCCCGCCGGGCCGTCAACCGCGAGCAGACCCTCTCCAGCAGCAAGGTGGGCAGCGAGGCCCGGCTGGACGAGGCCCGCCAGTCACTGGAGCGGCAGGCCCTGGCGGTGGAGACCCGGCGCCTGGCGGTCGCCTCCCATGGACCGCAGCTGGAGCAGCTGCAGGCGCGCCTGGATCGGGCCGAGGCACAGCGGGATCAGGCCGGGCTGGATCTCGGGCGGACCCGGGTCGCGGCCCCCTTCCAGGGCCGCATCGCCCGGCTGGAGGTCAGCCCCGGCGACCGGGTCCGGGTGGGGGACCCCCTGCTGGTCCTGTTCGACGAGTCGACCCTCGAGTTGCGCTCGCAGCTGCCGGCACCCCGCATCGCCGGGATTCGCCGGGCCCTGGAGACCGGCGCCGTCCTGACGGCCCGCGGCGAACTGGACGGGCACCCGATCACCGCCCGGCTCACCCACCTGGCGGCCGAGACCACGCCGGGGCGCGGCGGCATCGACGCCCTGCTGCAGGTGGAATCCGGGGCCGAGTGGCTCCAGCTCGGCCGCACCCTGGAGCTGGCCCTCTCCCTGCCGCCGCTCGCCGGCGTGGCCGCGATTCCCCCTGCGGCCCTCTACGGCGGGGACCGTGTCTACAAGCTGGTGGACGGACGCATGGCCGCAGTGGACGTCACCCGGCTCGGCGAGACCGCCGCGGGCGACGGGCCACCGCGCCTGCTGGTCCGGGGCGACGGGCTGGCGGCCGGCGACCGGCTGGTGACGACCCAGCTGCCCAACGCCGCCGAGGGGCTGGCGGTGCGCCCGGCCGCGGCGGAGGCGCGCTGAGATGACCTTCCGCCACCGGCAGGACCTGGTCGGCCTGTTCGCCCAGCACCGGGTCGCCGCCAACCTGCTCATGGTGATGATGCTCCTGGCCGGCGTCTGGGGACTGACCCGGCTCAACACCCAGTTCTTCCCCAACTTCGCCTTCGATGTCATCACCGTGCGCGTGGTCTGGAGCGGCGCCAGCGCCGAGGACGTGGAGCGGGTCATCACCGAGCCGCTGGAGCGCGAGCTGCGCAACCTCGACGGGCTGCGCAAGATCAACTCCACCTCCGCCGACGGCCTGGCCTCCATCACCCTGGAGTACGAGGAAGGCACGGAGATGGGCTGGGCCCAGGACCAGGTGAAGGAGCGGGTGGACCTGGTGCGCAACCTGCCCGACACCGCCGAGGAGCCCGAAATCAGCCGGGTGATCCGCTACGAGCCGGTCGGCCGGCTGCTGATCAGCGGACCGGATCTGCGCGAGCTGCGCCCGCTGGTGCGCCGCTTCGAGCGCGAGCTGCTCGATGCGGGCATCGCCAAGATCGACATCACCGGCCTGCCGGACGAAGCCATCGCCATCCAGGTGCCCATCGCCCGCCTGCAGGAGCTGGGCACCACCCTCGAGGAGCTCGGCGATCGCATCGCCGCGGTGAGCCGGGACCTGCCCGCGGGCACCGTGGGGCGGGCGGAGGCCGGGCGGCAGCTGCGCAGCCTCGAGCAGCGGCGCAGCACGCTGGACTTCGAGAATCTGCCGCTGGTGGCCGACGCGCAGGGACGGCTGCTGCGGCTCGCGGACGTGGCCGGGCTGGAACGCCGCGCCCAGGACGGCGAGGTGGAGGTGTTCTACCGCGGCCAGCCGGCGGTGGAGCTGGTGCTGCAGCGGACCGAGCACGCCGACTCCCTCGTCTCGGCCCGGATCTTCGAGGACTGGCTGCAGCGCACCCGCCCGCGGCTGCCGCCCGGGATCGAGCTCCACCCCTTCGATCAGACCTGGCAGCTCATCGTCGAGCGCACCCAGCTGCTGCTCAAGAACGGCGCCGGCGGCCTGGCGCTGGTGGTGATCATCCTGTTCCTGTTCCTCAACGGCCGGGTCGCCGGGTGGGTCACCATGGGCATTCCGGTCTCGTTCATGGCCACCCTGGCCATCCTCTACCTGGCCGGGGGCAGCATCAACATGATCAGCCTGTTCGCCCTCATCATGGCGCTCGGCATCATCGTCGACGACGCCATCGTGGTGGGGGAGGACGCCATGACCCACTACCAGACCGGGGAGAGCCCGCTGGAGGCCGCCGAGGGCGGCGCCCGGCGCATGCTCGCCCCGGTGCTCTCCTCCTCGCTGACCACCATCGCCGCGTTCCTGCCGCTGATGCTGGTGGGCGGCATCATCGGGAACATCCTCTCGGAGATTCCGCTGGTGATCATCTGCGTGATCCTCGCCTCGCTGGTGGAGAGCTTCCTGATCCTCCCGGGCCACCTGCGCGGGAGCTTCCTCCATCTCCACCACCGCCCCCCCGGACGCCTGCGCCAGCGCCTGGACG
>JAQVKR010000194.1 GCA_028694565.1 Gammaproteobacteria bacterium
CGCTGGCCGACCGGGTGCTGCGCAGCCCGCCGGGGCGCGCGCTGCAGATGAACGCCGGCCTGCGCGCGGCCCGTGGCGAGGCGCTGTTGTTCGTTCATGCCGATACGCGCCTGCCGCCCGGCGCCGACGCCCGGGTGCTGGCGGCGCTGGAGGCCGGCGCCAGCTGGGGCCGTTTCGACGTGCGCCTGTCGGGGCGGCACCCGCTGTTGCGGGTGGTGGAGCGGCTGATGAACCTGCGCTCGCGCCTCACCGGGATCGCCACCGGCGATCAGGCCATTTTCGGCACCGCCACCGCCTTCGCCGCCGTGGGCGGCTTTCCCGATCTGCCCCTGATGGAGGATGTGGCGATCTCCGGGCGGCTGAGGCGCCTGGGCCGCCCGGCCCGCCTCCGTACCCCGGTGGTGACCTCCAGCCGCCGCTGGGAGCGGCGGGGCATTCTGCGCACCATCGCCCTCATGTGGCTCCTGCGCCTGGCCTTCGCGCTGGGGGCGCCGGCCGCCTGGCTGGCGCGGGTCTACTATCCGGGGCGAAGGGGATGATGCCGGGGCGGCGCATCCTCGTGTTCGCGAAGGCCCCGGTTCCGGGGCGGGTGAAGACCCGCCTGATCCCGGCGCTGGGTCCGGAAGGGGCCGCGCGGCTGTATCGGCGGATGGTGGAGCATGCGCTCGGCAGCGCGGCCGCCGCCGGGCTCGGGACGGTGGAGCTCTGGTGCGCGCCCGACGCTACCGACCCGTTCCTGCGCGCGTGCGCCGGGCGCCACGGGGCGCCACTGCGGGTGCAGCGGGGCCGGGATCTGGGCGAGCGGATGGCCGATGCGCTCGCTACGGCGCTGGAGTCCGGCGCCCGGGCCGTCCTGGTGGGCAGCGACTGTCCGGCGCTGGATGCCCGCCGGCTGGCGGAGGCGTTCAGGGCGCTGGAGGAGGTCGAGGCGGTCTTCAATCCGGCGGAGGACGGCGGCTACATGCTCGTGGGGCTGCGGCGGCCGCTGCCGGAGGCCTTTCGTGACATTCCGTGGAGCGGGCCGGAGGTCATGGAGCGGACCCGGGAGCGGCTGCGGGCGCTGGGCGTCGGCTGGCGGGAGCTGCCGGCGCTCTGGGACGTGGACCGGCCGGAGGACCTGGCGCGCCTGCGGCGGCTGGGGTGGGAGATCCCGGCCCGGTCCCGCTGATGCCGCCGCGCACCGCTCGTCGGCCTCAGGCCCGCACCGGCGCGTCTCCGAACAGCTCCGTCACCGTGGTGCCGAAGGACTCGGTGGTGTAGCGGGCGACCTGCAGGGTGTCGGACCAGTGGCCGAAGGGCAGTCCGGCCTTGCGCTTGAGGTGTTCGAAGAACTGCTCCACCCGGGGCAGCTGCTCCCACACGGAGGGGAGGAAGGTTCCGCGCTGCGCGCGGTCCTGGAGTATGAGTCCGTCGACTCCGGGGCGGATCTGGCGCAGCAGGTCGGCCTCGGAGGTGAACCGCAGGGGGGTGGGGGGGCTCAGGACGGAGATGTGGATTTCGAGGCGCGGGAACTCCGCCGGCCGCAGCCCCGGGAAGCGCGGGTCCTCGAAGGCGGCGGCATAGGCGTTCTGGACCACGTCCACCACCAGCGGGCGGAACGCCTGCAGCACGCCGATACAGCCCCGCAGCCGGCCGCCGATTTCGAGGGTGACGAAGGTGGCGCGGCTGGCCTGCAGCGTCTCCGGGTAATCGCGCGGATCCACGCTCAGGGGCGCTCCGCGCTCCAGGCCGTGCTCGATGGAGCGGGCGGCCAGCTCCAGCAGCCGCCGGCGCTCGGCGGCGCTGTAGGCCGCCGCGGCTTCAGTTGAAGACATAGGCGCCATACCCCACCACCTGATCGCGCGGGCCGGCGGTGTCCCCGGAGTTGCGCAGGTCCAGGGTCCGGGCCTTGAGGTGGTGCTTCCTGGCCAGAACCAGCAGGCCGCTGACCGGGTTGCGGCCGCAGGCCTGTCCATGGCTGATCTCCTCGGGGCGCAGGGCCTCGATGGCCGCGGAGGTGGCGGCGTCGAGCTCCCGCGCGGTGCGGTAGTCGTGGTAGTGGCTGAGATCGGAGCTGATGACGATGAGGGTCTCGGGGCCGCCCCAGAGCAATTCCAGCACCTCGGCCACCTCCCGGGGCGTGGCGTCGCCGACCACGAACGGCACCAGGCTGAACGCGGACAGCACCTCCTGCAGAAAAGGCAGGTGCACTTCGAGGCTGTGCTCCAGCGCGTGGGCCTCGTCCATCGTCTTGACCTGGGGCAGCTCCAGGGCCTTGTCGATGGCCTCGCGGTCCAGTGGCACGGAGCCCAGGGGCGTCTCGAAGCGTTCCGCGCTGCTGACCGCCAGGCCGTAGAGGGGGACCCGGTGGGAGGGGCCCATCAGCACCACGCGGGTGATGGTCTCCCGCGCCGGGGCCAGGGTGGCGTAGGCGGTCGCGGCGATGGGGCCGGAGTAGATATAGCCGGCATGGGGCGCGATCAGGGCCTTGGGCGGCGGATTTTCCACGGACGCCCCGGCCAGGTAGCCGTCCACCATGCGCTTCAGCTCCCGCGGGTCCCCGGGATAGAACAGGTTGGCCACGGCGGGTTGTCGGACCAGTGACATGGGTGGTGCCTCCCGTGGATCGCTATTCATTAATTACATAATAAAACAAATACAATAATTTGTTTTTCTTATAGATATAAGAAATTCAGTTTCTGGCATCGTGTTCGCCGTCCTGCCGATCAGTATAGATCCCGGCGCCGCAGCCGGACCGGACGCGGCGGGGGCTCCGCCTGCTTGCCGGGAGCCCCCCGAAAACGCCACGACGGCGTTGCGACATTGCACGGGAAGCGGGGCGGCTGCCCGCGCACCGCGCCTCGTCCCGCTGCTTGCGGAGGCTTCGCAGGCGCCTCCCGGCATGAGCCACTAAACTTAGGGTGACGGCAATGCTCCGGCCGCGGCCGGGCAGGGGAGAGATGGATGAACGGCGAACCGCTGAAGGCCGTGGTGCCGACGCGCTATTGGCACAGGCTCGAGGATGGGCGGGTGCAGTGCGACCTGTGTCCGCGCTTCTGCCGGATCAAGGAGGGGCAGCGGGGCCTGTGTTTCGTGCGCGCCTGCGAGAACGGCGAAATCGTATTGACCACCTACGGCCGCTCCAGCGGCTTCTGCGTGGATCCCATCGAGAAGAAGCCGCTGAATCATTTCCTGCCGGGCACTCCCGTCCTCTCCTTCGGCACCGCCGGCTGCAATCTCGCCTGCAAGTTCTGCCAGAACTGGGACATGAGCAAGTCGCGGGAGATGGATACCCTGGCCGACCAGGCGAGTCCCGAGACCATCGCCCGGGCGGCTGAGGCGCTGGGCTGCCGCAGCGTGGCCTATACCTACAACGATCCGGTCATCTTCCACGAGTACGCCATCGACGTGGCCAAGGCATGCCGGGCGCGGGGAGTGAAGTCGGTGGCGGTCACCGCCGGGTACATCTGCCCCGAGCCCCGGGAGGAGTTCTTCGGCTGGATGGACGCGGCCAACGTGGACCTGAAGGGCTTCACCGAGGCGTTCTATCACAAGCTCTGCAGCGGCCACCTGCAGCCGGTGCTGGAGACGCTGGAGTACCTGGTCCACGAGACCGACGTGTGGGTCGAGCTCACCACGCTGCTCATTCCCGGGGAGAACGACTCGGAGTCCGAGCTGGAGGAGATGACCCAGTGGGTGGTGGAGCGCCTGGGCCCCGAAGTGCCCATGCACTTCACCGCCTTCCATCCCGACTTCAAGATGCTCGATCACCCGCCCACCCCACCGGGGACCCTGACCCGGGCGCGGGCCATCGCCATGAAGAACGGCGTGCGCTACGCCTACACCGGCAATGTCCATGACGAGACGGGCGAAAGCACCTACTGCCACCACTGCGGCCAGAAGCTCATCGGCCGCGACTGGTATGTCCTCTCCGACTGGAACCTCACCGCCGACGGGCGCTGCGGCAAGTGCGGCACCCCCTGCGCGGGCGTGTTCGAGGAACGGCCCGGGGACTGGGGCGCCCGGCGGCAGCCGGTGCGGCTGCGGGAGTTCGCGGCCTGAGGTGCGGCGGCTCCGCCGGGCGCGGGCGATCGGGGCGGGGGTGGAATTCATTTCGCGCATCGGGTGCCATGTCCCGCGACCGGCGAGTGGCGACGGGTCGCCGTCTCCGTATAATGGGTTCCTTTCCTGAACGGCGGACTAAGGAATTCCCATGAGCGAAGAGCAGGTACGCATCGGCATCGTCACCGTCTCCGATCGGGCCAGCCGCGGGGAGTACGAGGACCTGGGCGGCCCCGCCATCCGCGAGGAGATGGGCCGTATCCTGACCACGCCCTGGGAGCCGGTGGCGCGGGTGGTTCCCGACGAGCAGTCCGAAATCGAGGCGGCCCTGCGGGATCTCTGCGACACCGAGGGCTGTTGCCTGGTGGTGACCACCGGCGGCACCGGCCCGGCGCCGCGGGACGTGACGCCGGAGGCCACCGAGGCGGTCTGCGACAAGATCCTGGACGGCTTCGCCGAGCAGATGCGGGCGGTGTCGCTCCAGGTGGTGCCCACCGCGATCCTTTCGCGGCAGATCGCCGGCATTCGCGGCCGGTCGCTCATCATCAACCTGCCGGGCAAGCCCTCGGCCATCGCCGACTGCCTGTACGCGGTCTTTCCCGCCGTTCCCTACTGCATCGATCTCGTCGAGGGCCCCTACCTGGAGACCGACGAGACGGTGGTCAAGGCGTTCCGCCCCAAGCATGCCGTGCGGAAGGGATAGGCTGCGGCACGGCCGCGGGGGGGGCGGCGGTTCCGGGGATCGGGCGTGGCGCGCGTTCCCGGACTTGATGCGGGCGGCCGTCACGGCCATGCTTTGCCACCACCATTACAATTAATTTCAGGACTCCGGATACCATGAAAATCACTGCCTTCCTGTCAGCCCTAGCCCTAGCTCTCGGTCTCGGCTCCCATGCGGCTGCGGCCGCGGATATGGAGGCCCGCTACGATGTGGTGCGCGCCCTGGGGGCTGAAAACGGCGTTGCCCTGGCCTGCGGCTACGTGGACGAGACCCGCCGCATGAAGCGGGCCATGGTGGACAACCTGCCCAAGGAGCGCGCCCTCGGCCTCGCCTTCGAGGAGAGCACCAACGCGGCCTACCTGGCGTTTCTCAAGGCGGGGGAGCCCTGTCCGGCCGAGACGGGCTTCAGCGGCCGGGTGGATGCCGCCATCGGCAATCTCCAGGCGACCTTCGCGGAAAGCGCCGAGTAGTTGATATAAATCAACAAAGTTGGGTTTCGGCATCCGCCACGGTTCGGTGGCGGCGGAAAGCATTGCAACGATCGTCCTCCCGGTTGAGCCACGTCAAATAACGCCGGGGCGGACCCGGCTACCATGGCGTCCGTCGCTTCATCCACGAGGATTCTGCATATGCGTCACCTGTCGGTCCGCCTGACCCTGGTCGGGTTCCTGCTGCTCTTCACCTCCGGCGCCTGGGCGGCGGAGGTTCCCAAGGTGGTGGTCAGCATCAAGCCCATCCATTCGCTGGTGGCGGGGCTGATGGAGAATGTGGCCGAGCCCACTTTGCTGATCGATTCCGGGTCTCCGCTGACCTACCGGCCCACGGCGGTGCAGCAGGCGCGCATCGCCGAGGCGGACGTGGTGTTCTGGGTGGGGCCGGAACTGGAGCGGGGGCTGGCCGAGGCGCTGCCGGGGATCCAGTCGCGGGGGCGGGTGCTGGC
>JAQVKR010000195.1 GCA_028694565.1 Gammaproteobacteria bacterium
CTACGGCTCCGTGGACAAGATCGACATCATGCAGGTCGGCAACATGAACGACGCCTACCTCGGCCTGACCCGGGTGGGCAACGCCGTGGCCTACGTGACGCCGAACTTCAACGGCCTGTCGGGCAAGCTGGCGCTGGTCATCGACAACGGCGGCGCCGAGGACGTGGGCGACGATTTCGCCGACTGGTGGAACCTGTCGGTGGACTACGACAACGGCCCGCTGAGCGTCGGCGCCTCCTACCTGGCCGCCCAGGGTGACGTGGACGGCGCGCTGTGGGGTCTCGCCGCGAAGTACAACTTCGGCATGTTCGCCCTCATCGGCCAGTTCGAGCAGGCCGACGAGGACTACATCGCTGCCGCGCGCCCGGGTAATTTCGGCGGCACCGCCATTGAGGGCGACACCACCTCCTACGCCCTGGGCGGCGAGGTCTACCTCGGCAACAACACCCTGCGCGCCACCTACGGCCACGTGGACAGCGACGAGAACGACGGCAGCGTCTGGACCCTGGGCGTCGAGCACAACTTCAGCAAGCGCACCCGGATCTTCGCCGAGTACGAGGATTCCGAGCTGAACCGCGTGAAGCACACCGTCGGTTCCGTCTCCGACTACCACGACATCGAGGGCCAGCGCTTCGGCGTCGGCATTCGCCACGACTTCTGATCCCCTCGCGGGGAATCGGATCGTACTGTGGGCGCCTGCGGGCGCCCACAGTTTTTCCGCCAGTGGTTGAAGAATCGCGCCGCCCACCGATTCGCCGTGCGTGGCCGCCGAAATGTGAATTCGTTTGTTGTGGTCACAAGACAGTAGTTGTATTATCGCCACCATTGGGACTGCGGTCCTGGACGATACTCTCTGTGACTAACCAACTGGAGTTGCATCCATGAAGAAAATCCTCTCCCTCGCCGTTGCCGCGGCACTGGTCGCTCCGCTGGCCGCCGCCGCCAACCCCACCCTGTACGGGCGCGTCACCGTAAGCCTGGCCCACGAAGATCTCGACGGCCTGGATTCCGCCTGGAACGTGCAGGACAACGCCTCCCGCATCGGCGTGAAGGGCTCCGAGGATCTCGGCAACGGCCTGTCCGCCATTTACCAGTTCGAGTTCTCCGTGGACGCCTCCGACTCCGGCAACCTGGGCGGTCGCCTGGCCTATGCCGGCCTGACCGGCGGCTTCGGCACCTTCGCCATGGGCCGCCAGTGGACGCCCTACTACAACACCGTGGACAAGACCGACATCATGGAGTCGGGCTTCTCCAACGACTACTACCTGGGCCTGTCCCGGGTGGGCAACGCCGTCGCCTACGTGACCCCGAACTTCAATGGTCTGTCCGGCGCCGTGGCGCTGGTGGTCGACAACGGCGGTGACGAGGACACCGGCGAGGACTTCGCCGACTGGACCAACGTCTCCGTCGACTACAGCAACGGCCCGCTCTCCGTGGGCGGCTCCTGGCTGCGCGAGAACAATGGCGAGGGTGACCTCTGGGGCCTGGCCGCGAGCTACAACTTCGGCATGTTCTCCATCATCGGCCAGTACGAGGACGCCGAGTCCGACTTCACCGGCGCCGACGACCAGACCTCCTGGGCGCTGGGCGGCGAGGTCTACTTCGGCAACAACACCGTTCGCGGTGTCTACGCCAACGTGGACGCCGGCTACGACGGCGACGCCACCTCCTGGATCCTGGGCGTCGACCACGCCTTCAGCCAGCGCACCAAGGTGTTCGCCGAGTACATGGACACCGAACTGGCCTACTCGGATCGGCTGAAGGGCTACACCGACGGTCAGTACTTCGGCGTCGGCATCCGCCACGACTTCTGAGTTCGATTCAAGGCGGTATCAGGAGACGGGCGCCCACGGGCGCCCGTTTTCTTTGCCCCTGTTACATTCAAGTCACATGTCGTTGCTATGGTTTCCACGCTGTCGCAATTCTGTGCCTGGCGCATCGCAGTGCCAGGAAATGAATAGCCCACACACAAGGAGACCATAGAAATGAAGAAGCTGTTTGCCGTGGCCGTCGCGGCTGCTTTCGCCGCGCCGCTGGCCGCCTCCGCCAACCCCATCCTCTATGGCCGGGTGAACGTGAACCTGGTCCATGAGGACGTCGAGGATTCCGACAGTGCCTGGGATCTCGAGAACAACTCCTCCCGTCTGGGCGTGAAGGGCTCCGAGGATCTGGGCAACGGCCTGTCCGCCATCTATCAGTTCGAATTCGGCGTCGACGCCTCCGACACCGGCGCGTTCAGCGGCCGCCTGGCCTATGCCGGCCTCTCCGGCGGTTTCGGCACCTTCGCCATGGGCCGCCAGTGGACCCCTTACTATGGCTCCGTGGACAAGGTCGACATCTTCCAGAGCAACAAGATGAACGACGAGTACATCGGCCCGAGCCGCATCGGCAATGCCGTGGCCTACGTGACGCCTGACTTCAACGGCCTGTCCGGCAAGCTGGCCCTGATTATCGACAATGGCGGCGACGAGGACCTGGGCGAGGAGTTCGCCGACTGGTGGAATGTCTCGGTGGACTACGATAATGGTCCGTTCAGCTTGGGCGTCTCCTACCTGGCCGCCGAGGGTGACGCGGATGGCGCCCTGTGGGGTGTGGGCGCCAAGTACAACTTCGGCATGTTCGCCCTCATCGGCCAGTTCGAGTCGGTGACCGACGTGGATGGCCTGGACTTCGATGCCTATGGCATCGCCGGCGAGGTCTACTTCGGCAACAATACCCTCCGCGCCAAATATGCCCGGCAGGATATCGAAGTGGACGGTGTGGGTGACGCCGATCCGACTAACTGGGTGCTGGAGCTCGAGCACAAGTTCAGCAAGCGGACCCGGATCTTCGCCTCCTACGAGGATTCCGAAGGCGGCATCGGCATGTCCAAGTTGCTGGACGATCCGGACAGCATCGATTTCGGCGACAGCCAGCGCTTCAGCCTCGGCCTGCGCCACGACTTCTGATCATCCCTCCGGAATGCATCGGTCCGGGACGGGCGCCCGCGGGTGCCCGTCCCGTTTGCTGGCGGTGTCGGGTTCCGGGTCGCGTGGTGGATTCGTTGTTCACCATGCAGGCCCGGGGAAGAGACGGCTTAACCGCGGATCACACAGATTTCGCCGCCGGTTTCAGAATTGCAGGCGGAGCATTGCGGAAACCGTGCTTGTCGGACAGATGTCCCGACATGTCCAGCCGGCGCCGCGACACGCCTTTCTGAAAAGGCCAATCTGCGCTAAATCAGCGTATTCCGCGGCTTAGAGTCTTTGCGTCCTACCCTGGTGTCGCTGGCGCCTTGGCGGTGAAAAAGCCTACCCTCCCAGGTAGGCCCGGCGCACCGCGTCGTTGCTGAGCAGGTTGTCGCCGGTATCCTCCAGCACGATGCGCCCCGTTTCCAGGACATAGCCGCGATCGGCCAGTTGCAGGGCCCGGTGGGCATTCTGCTCCACCAGGAAGATGGTCACTCCCTCGTCCCGGATCTCCTCGATGATGCGGAAGATCTGGCTGATGATCTGCGGCGCCAGGCCGAGGGAGGGTTCATCCAGAAGCAGCAGGCGGGGCCGGGTCATGAGGGCCCGACCGATGGCGAGCATCTGCTGCTCGCCGCCCGAGAGGGTGCCGCCGCGCTGGCGCCGGCGCTCGGCCAGACGGGGGAACAGCTCGAATACCCGCTCCATGTCCGCGTGGAGCTGTTCGGGCTGGGAGAAGAAGCCGCCCATGTGCAGATTCTCCTCCACGGTGAGGCCGGGGAAGATGCGCCGGCCCTCGGGCACCACGGCGATGCCGTGCCGGATGATGTCCCAGGTCTGGAGCGCGCTGATGTTCCGGCCCTCGAACAGCACCTTGCCGGCCGCCACGCGCGGGTCGCCGCAGGCCGTCATCAGCAGCGTGGTCTTGCCCGCGCCGTTGGCGCCGATCAGGGTCACGATCTCGCCGGCGTTCACCGCCACCGAAACCCCCTTCAGGGCCTCCACCTGCCCGTAGCGGGTATGGACGTTCTGCAGTTCGAGTATGGGTGTCATGTTCTCAAAAGCATCTCACCACGAAGGCACGAAGGACACGAAGATTTCAAAGGACGCGACGTCGTATGCCTTGGCGCAACAGTGGTACGTTGAAGTTGATGAGCAGGCCAGTGCCGATGCTTGTCGCCTTCATGTAGCTGAGCAACTGCGCCTCGTGGATGGGCATGAGCCGTTCAACGCTCTTCAGCTCCACGATCAGGCTACTTTCCACGATGAGATCGACCCGATACGCGCAGTCCAGCAACAGCGACTTGTAACGGATTGCGACCTCCTGCTGCTGGGCGAAAGCCAATCCCCGTTGGGCCAGCTCATAGGCAAGGCACCGCTCATAAGCCGATTCCAACAACCCTGGACCCAGCTCCTTGTGTACTTCCAGGGCGCAGCCGATGACGCGCCTGGACAGAGCATCGAATTCCATTTCGCCCCCGGTTATTGTTTCGATCTCTCGTTTGTTTCACGCAGGAATTTCCGTGGTCTCCTCCTGCGGTCCTGGTCCACCAGTCATCGTCTGTCCCGTGCAACGAAACCACGCTCAGCTTCAGATCCTTCTTCGTGTCCTTCGTGCCTTCGTGGTGAAAGCAATGTTCCATATTATCAAGCCTCTCCGAGGTAGGCCTTGATGACCCGGGGATCGGACTGGATCTCGGCGGGGGTGCCGGTGGCGAGGGGGCGGCCCTGGTCGAGGACGACGATCTTGTGGGAGATGTCCATCACCATGCGCATGTCGTGCTCGATGAGGAGTATGCCGACCCCGTGCCCGCGGTGCAGCTCCAGCAGCAGGTCGTCGAGTTCCCGGGTCTCCTGCGGGTTGAGTCCGGCGGCCGGCTCGTCCAGGAGCAGAAGCCTCGGGGCGGTGACCATGCAGCGGGCGATCTCGAGCCGCCGCTGCTGGCCGTAGGCGAGGGTGCCGGCCGGCTGGTTGGCCACCTCCAGCAGGCGGACCCGGCGCAGCCACTCCACGGCCCGGTCCAGCGCCTCCTGCTCGCGCCGGCGGTAGTCCCGGCTCTTCAGCAGCCCGTGCAGCAGGTTGGTCTGCACCCGCGTGTGCTGGGCGACCAGCAGGTTCTCCACCACGGTCATCTTGCGGAACAGGCGGATATTCTGGAATGTCCGCACCAGGCCGAGGCGGGCGATCCGGTGCCCCGGCAGGCGGTGAATCGGCCGATCGTTGAAGCTGACGCTGCCGCCCGTGGGGCGGTAGAAGCCGCTGACGCAGTTGAACACGGTGGTCTTGCCCGCGCCGTTGGGACCGATGACCGCGACGATTTCGTCGTCGTCGACGCTGAAGGAAACGCCGTCCACCGCCAGCAGGCCGCCGAAGCGCATGGTCAGGCTGTCCACCTCCAGCAGGGCGCTCATGAGGGGATCTCCATCTGCGGGCGATTGCTCGGCATCAGGCCCTGGGGGCGCCAGACCATCATCAGCACCATCACCAGGCCGAAGATCAGCATCCGGTACTCGTTGAACTCGCGCGCGATTTCCGGCAGCACCGTCAGGGCGATGGCGGCGAGGATCACGCCGAGCTGCGACCCCATGCCGCCCAGCACCACGATGGCCAGCACGATGGCCGACTCGATGAAGGTGAAGGACTCGGGATTGATGAAACCCTGGCGGGCCGAGAAGAAGGCGCCGGCGAAGCCGGCGAAGGAAGCCCCCAGGGTGAAG
>JAQVKR010000196.1 GCA_028694565.1 Gammaproteobacteria bacterium
AGCCCGGGAATGACCGAGTTGATGCCGTCACCGTACATGATCTGGTAGCCCACCAGCAGGTACATGATGCTGGCGATGGCGAACAGCACGATGTTCTTGGTCAGGATCTCGGCGGTGTTCTTGGACCGCACCAGGCCCGCCTCGAGCATGGCGAAGCCTGCCGCCATCCACATGACCAGGGCGCCGGACATCAAGAAGTAGAAGGTGTCGAGCGCGTAACTGAGTTCTTTGATCGCTTCCACTGTAATTTCCTCCAAACGTCTGGGAGCTGCGTGGGGCGCCGGTTACAGCGCCTCCGTCCCGGTTTCGCCGGTGCGGATGCGCACCACCTGTTCCAGCGCGGCCACGAAGATCTTGCCGTCGCCGATCTTCCCCGTGCGGGCGGCGCCGGAGATGGCCTCGATGACCTGATCCACCTGCGCGGCGGGCACCGCCACCTCCACCTTCACCTTGGGCAGGAAGTCCACCACGTACTCCGCCCCGCGATAGAGCTCGGTGTGCCCCTTCTGCCGCCCGAAACCCTTCACCTCGGTGACCGTGATGCCCTGCACCCCCACCTCCGAGAGCGCCTCGCGCACGTCATCCAGCTTGAAGGGCTTGATGATTGCCGTTACCAGCTTCATGGGTTCTGTTCCTCCGTCCGGGGCCCGCCGGGCGCGGGCCCCTGTCGCGTGTATCCGATGCCGCTGTCGTCCGGCCGCCTCAGAAGCTCTTGCTCCAGGAGACGAAGGCGATCACGTCATCACCGTTGGGATTGCCCGCCTCTTCCTCGGCCTGGGAGAGGCTCAGGGTGAAGTCGCCGAAATCACCGGCGCTCTTGCCCAGGTCCACCTGGTAGTGGGTGTAGTCATCGGCGCCGCTGTAATCGAAGTCGTAGTGGCCGACGGTGAAACCGAGGCTGAAGTCCTGGGGCAGCTCGAAGCTGAGACCGGCGTGGTAGTAGAGGTCGCCCTCGGTGAAGGCGCCGTCGTCCACCTCGCTGGCCAGGGTGTAGTTGAGGCCGGCGTTGAACATCAGGTAGCTGGCGCTCACGCCCAGTTCGAGGAAGTTGGCGTCCCAGGAGGAGGGGTAGGTGTAGTAGAGCAGCCCCACGTCGTAGCCGAACTCGCCCACCGAGCCGCCATAGCCGCCGTAGAGATCGAGCTCGTGGCCGGTGTCGTCGCCGAATTTCACGTTGGAGGCCCAGGTGCCGAGGTAGAAGCCGCTGTCATGGCTCCAGTCCACGCCGCCCTGCACCGCCGGGCCGTTGTCGCTCTGGGTGACGCCGCGCCAGACATAGTCGCTGGTGACGCCGATGTTGGCCGACAGCTCCGCCTGTGCCGCGCCGGCGCTCAGCAGCAGGCCCATGGCCAAGGGAAGGGTCTTCTTCATCATGTGTGCACTCTCCTGAATCACTGGGTCGAATCCCGCGGGGCCTGCCGAGGGGGGCCGCCACCCCGAATCCAATTACTCGCCACCAGCCTATTGCAGAAGCCGTGCCACTGTTGAAATCCACTCAATAAACAATTGCTTATATATGCTTTCCCGGCATCAAGCCGCGTCAATGCGGGGCTTCGTGCCGGGATGCGCACCATCCTGGTGCGCGCCGCTTCGGCGCAGCGGCGGCGACGCACGGAAAACGTGCCGGCGCGGTTGCCGCGCAGGCAAAAAAAACGGGCGCCGAAGCGCCCGTCGAGGGGGATTGGGGGCGGCTTCTCAGAGCACGTAGCCGCGCTCGTCGTGGGCCGCCAGATCGAGCCCCTGGGTCTCCGCCTCCTCGCTGACCCGCAGGCCGATGGTGAGATCCAGCACCTTGAGGATGACGAAGCTCAGCACACCGGTGTAGGCCAGGGTGAAGAGCACCCCCAGCAGCTGCACCCAGACCTGCCCGCCGATGGTCATGCCCTCGGCCAGCCCCGCGCCGCCCAGGGCGGCGTCGGCGAACACCCCGGTGAGCAGGGCGCCGATGATGCCGCCAACCCCGTGCACCCCGAAGACATCGAGGGAGTCGTCATAGCCGAAGGCGCGCTTCAGGCGGGTGGCGGCGAAAAAGCAGCCCACGCCGGCGGCGGCGCCGATGGCGAGCGCCCCCATGGGCCCGGCGGTGCCGGAGGCCGGGGTGATGGCCACCAGCCCGGCCACCGCGCCGGAGGCGATGCCCAGCACGCTCGGCTTGCCGTGGCTCAGCCACTCGCTGAACATCCAGCCCAGCGCCGCGGCCGCCGTGGCCAGCTGGGTCACCGCCATGGCCATGCCGGCGGTCCCGTCGGCGGCCACCGCGCTGCCGGCGTTGAAGCCGAACCAGCCGACCCACAGCATGGAGGCGCCCACCACGGTGAGGGCCAGGTTGTGGGGCGGCATGGCGGTGGTGGGCCAGCCCTTGCGCCGCCCGAGCATGATGGCCGCCACCAGGCCCGCCATGCCGGCGTTGATGTGCACCACCGTGCCGCCGGCGAAGTCGAGCACCCCCAGGTCCCACATGAACCCGCCGTCGCCGCTCCAGACCATGTGGGCGATGGGCGCGTAGACCAGGGTGAACCACAGGCCCGTGAACCAGAGCAGGGCGGAGAACTTCATGCGCTCGGCGAAGGCGCCCACGATGAGCGCCGGGGTGATGATGGCGAAGGTCATCTGGAAGGTCATGAACACCGTCTCCGGCACCGTGCCGGTGAGGCTGTCCACCGTCACCCCGCCCAGGAACGCCAGGTCGAGGCCGCCCACGAAGGAGCGCAGGTTGGTCACCCCCGCCTCCATGCCGGCGGTGTCGAAGGCCAGGCTGTAGCCGTACAGCGCCCACAGCACCGACATCAGCGCGGTGATGGCGAAGCACTGCATCAGCACCGAGAGCACGTTCTTGCTGCGCACCATGCCGGCGTAGAACAGCGACAGCCCGGGAATGGTCATGAACAGCACCAGGGCCGTGGCGGTGAGCATCCAGGCGGTGTCGCCGGAATCGGGGCCGGCGGCGTCGGCCGCCAGGGCCAGGCCCGGCCCGGCCAGCAGGGCGGCGAATGCCGGGAATCGGTTTGCGGTTTTCATCGGATTGCTTCTCCCGGCCTCACAGAGCCTCATCGCCCATATCCCCGGTGCGGATGCGCACCCCCTGCTCCAGCGCCGCCACGAAGATCTTTCCGTCGCCGATCTTCCCCGTGCGGGCGGCACCCGTGATGGCCTCGATGACTCCCTCCACCTGGGCGTCCGGGACCGCCGCCTCCAGTTTCACCTTGGGCAGGAAGTCCACCACGTACTCCGCCCCGCGATAGAGCTCGGTGTGCCCCTTCTGCCGCCCGAAGCCCTTCACCTCGGTGACCGTGATGCCCTGCACCCCCACCTCCGAGAGCGCCTCGCGCACGTCATCCAGCTTGAAGGGCTTGATGATTGCCGTTACCAGTTTCATAGGACCTGCTCCTCCGTCCGGGGCCCACCGACCCCGCCGCCGTTCCCACCGTGCCGTGCAGCGCCGCACGGTATCCACCCGGACATCAGCAGTATCCATGCCAGTTGAATCAACCATTGATTATCAATGGATTACAAACATCCCGATGGGCCGGGACCCCGAAACCGGCCGCCACTTGCACCAATATGGTGCAAGTCCTCCATGTCCACCGGCGCGCGATTCTCGTAAACTGGGGCGGAACGCCGTGTCCCGCCGCTCCCGGAGCCCCGAGGAATGCCCGGGGAGTGATGCGGTACACTGGTTTCCCATGCAGGCGCGACGGGCTCCCGCGGAGCGCGTCCGGCCGCCGGAATCCCGAAACCTGCCGAGGAATGCAACCGGTGCTCGATCCGAAACGACTCGATGAACTCTCCCGGCGCCTCGCCGACGCGGTACCCGGGGCACGGGAGATGCGCTCGGAGCTGGAGCGCAGCTTCCACGCCCTGCTCGCCGCCACCTTCGAGAAGCTGGATCTGGTCAGCCGCGAGGAGTTCGACGTCCAGGCCCAGGTGCTGGCGCGCACCCGGGCCCGGCTGGAGGAGCTGGAGCGGCAGGTGGCGCTGCTCGAGCGCCGCCTGCGCGAGGATCCGGGAGCCGCCGACCCCGGCCACTGACGGGCCACGGCCCCCGCGACGGCAGGAGCGCCGTCGCCCGACGGACAGGGAAGTCCATGCCACAGGATCCCGACATCCCGCCCGCCGCGCAGGCGGGCGACGACCCGTCCGCCGCCCGCGGCGGCGGCAAGCCCGGGCTGGCCGTGGTGCTGAGCCGCGCCGCCGCGGGCCTGCACGCCCCGCTGGTGAGCGTGGAGGTGCACCTGGCCAACGGCCTGCCGGGGCTGTCCATCGTCGGGCTGCCGGAGGCGGCGGTGCGCGAGAGCAAGGACCGGGTCCGCGCGGCGCTGCAGAACGCCGGCTTCCAGTTCCCGCCGCGGCGCATCACCATCAACCTCGCCCCGGCCGATCTCCCCAAGGAGGGCGGCCGCTTCGACCTGCCCATCGCCGTGGGAATCCTCGCCGCTTCCGGCCAGCTGCCCCGCGCGGCGCTGGCGGACGTGGAGTTCCTCGGTGAGCTGGCCCTGGGCGCGGCCCTGCGCGGCGTGCCCGCCCTGCTGCCGGCGGCCCTGGCCGCGGGCCGGGACGGCCACCGCCTGGTGGTGCCGCGGGAGAACGCCGACGAGGCGGCCCTGGCCGGCACCGCCGAGATCCTCCCCGCCGGGCACCTGCTGGGCGTCTGCGCCCACCTGCTGGGGCGGGAGCGGATCCCGGCCCACCACTACCGGCCCCGTCCCGCCGACCCGGCCGACGGCCTCGACCTGGCCGAGGTGCGCGGCCAGCACCGCGCCCGCCGGGCGCTGGAGATCGCCGCCGCGGGCGGCCACAGCCTGCTCCTCATCGGCCCCCCGGGCACCGGCAAGACCATGCTCGCCAGCCGCCTGCCGGGGCTGCTCCCGCCCATGTCCGCCGCGGAGGCGCTGGAGGCGGCGGCGGTGGCCTCCATCAGCGGCACGCCCTTCCAGCCCGGGCGCTGGGGCGTGCGCCCGTTCCGCGCCCCCCACCACACGGCCTCGGGGGTGGCGCTGGTGGGCGGCGGCGCCACCCCCCGGCCGGGAGAGATCTCCCTGGCCCATCACGGGGTGCTGTTCCTGGACGAGCTGCCGGAGTTCGATCGCCGGGTGCTGGAGGTCCTGCGCGAGCCGCTGGAATCGGGCCGCATCACCATCTCCCGCGCCGCCCGCCAGGCGGAGTTCCCCGCCCGGTTCCAGCTGGTGGCGGCCATGAACCCCTGTCCCTGCGGCTACCTGGGCGACCCCTCGGGGCGCTGCCGCTGCAGCGCCGAGCAGGTGCTCCGCTACCGCGCCCGCCTCTCCGGCCCGCTGCTCGATCGCATCGACATGCACGTGGAGGTGCCGCCGCTGCCGGCGGAAGCGTTGACCGCGGCCGACCCGCGCGCCGAGACCAGCGCGGCGGTGCGCGAACGGGTCTGCGCCGCGCGCAAGCGCCAGCAGGCCCGCTCGGACCGCCCCAACGCCATCCTCGACGAGCGCGCCATCGACCGCCACTGCCGCCCCGACGCGGCCGGCCGCGCCCTGCTGGCCCAGGCCACGGCACGGCTCGGGCTCTCCGCCCGCGCCCACCGCCGCGTGCTCAAGCTCGCCCGCACCATCGCCGACCTGGACGGCGCTGAGGCCCTGTCGGTGACCCACCTCACCGAGGCCATCGGCTACCGGCAGATGGACCGGAC
>JAQVKR010000197.1 GCA_028694565.1 Gammaproteobacteria bacterium
TTCGAACGGGGCGCCGTCGATGGAGCCGGCGATGGCGGGCGCGGCGTCGAAGGCCTCGTCGCGCAGCCGCAGGGCCTGATCAAACCGCCCCGCGGCCACCGCGCCCAGCGACTGCACCAGCAGGGCGACCCACTGCGCCGGTTCGCCGAACACCACCGGCGAGCGCCGGCCGGCGAAAATCTCCCCGCGCAGGACTTCGCACTCCAGCCCGGTGCGATAGGTCTGCACCATGGGCAGCGCCTCGGCGTCCAGTTCGCCCACCACGTTGAGCTGGTTCAGCGCCCGGTCCCACTGGCCCAGGACCGCCAGCAGCTGAAACAGGAAGATGCGGTGCTTGGCGTTGGCGGGCTCCCTGCGGACCTGCTCCTGCAGCTGTGCCAGGGCCTGGTCCAGGTCGCCCTCGCGCAGGCTCTGTTCGGCGCTCATGGCAATACTCCCCCCTGCCGGGCCCGGTATCCGGGTCCGGCGGCCGATGGACGGAACGGCGGTGAACGGCCGGCGCTGTGGCGCGGCCGGTTCAATCCTGCCGGTTGGTCTCCAGGTTCCAGGTGCGGTCGGTCGTGGCGCCCGGGGAGCCGGTCTGATCGATGGGGGTGTACTCCCACTTGATCTTGCCGTAGGCGAAGCTGACGTTCTCCATCGGCTTGTCGCCGCCGGCGGAGCCGCCCGGCATGATGGCGCTGACGATCACGTCCTCCAGGGTGTACTTCATGAAGGTGTGCTTGTCGCCCGAGGCGAGGCACAACTCCATCTCCACCTTGGGGATGTGTTCGCCCTTGGCGCACTTGATGTTGAGCTCGGGCGTGGCCGCATCCACCGTCTTGACGATGTTGAAGTCCTGGAAGTCGGCCCGGCCGCCCGTGCGCCCGCCGGTGGCGCTGGCGCTGGAAACCGGCTGGCTGACGCCGTGGCTGTAGCTCAGCACCTCGATCCACTTGTCGTGGGCATCGTCCGAACTCTCGCCGTCGACTCCCTCGATCTTCAGAAAAGCATCGAATGCCATGGGTCTTCTCCTTTTGTGACCGGCCGGTTCGGTGTGGCCGGGATCCTGTCCGTTGGGGCGGGCCGGAATCCGCCCCGCCGCTTAGTCATCTGCTGCCTGTTCAGCCCTGTTTCTCGGAGGGCAGGCGGGTCACCAGCCGCAGTGAGACGGTCAGGCCTTCCAGCTGGTAGTGGGGGCGCAGGAAGAACTTGGAGGTGTAGTAGCCGGGGTTCCCTTCCACCTCCTCCACCACCACCTGGGCCGCCGCCAGCGGCTTGCGGGCCTTGTCCTCCTCCGAGGCGGTGCTCGGGTTGGGCTCCACGTACTTCATGATCCACTTGTTCAGCCACTTCTCCATGTCCGTGCGCTCCTTGAAGGAGCCGACCTTGTCGCGCACGATGCACTTCAGGTAGTGGGCGAAGCGGCAGCTGGCGAACAGGTAGGGCAGCCGCGCGGCCAGGTTGGCGTTGGCGGTGGCGTCCGGATCGTCGTACTCGGCCGGCTTCTGCAGCGACTGGGCGCCGATGAAGGCGGCGAAGTCGGAGTTCTTCTTGTGGATCAGGGGCATCAGGCCGTTCTTGGCCAGCTCCGCCTCGCGCCGGTCGGAGATGGCGATCTCGGTGGGGCATTTCATGTCCACCCCGCCGTCGTCGGTGGGGAAGGTATGGGTGGGCAGCCCCTCCACCGCGCCGCCGGACTCCACGCCGCGGATGCGCGAGCACCAGCCGTAGAGTTTGAAGGCGCGGTTGATGTTGGTGGCCATGGCGTAGGCGGCATTGGACCAGGTGTACTTGTCGTGGGCCGCACCGACGGTGTCCTCCTCGAAGTCGAACTCCTCCACCGGATTGGTGCGGGCGCCGTAGGGCAGGCGCGAGAGGAAGCGCGGCATGGCCAGGCCGATGTAGCGGGAATCCTCCGCTTCGCGCAGGGAGCGCCAGGCCGCGTACTCCGGGGTCTGGAAGATCTTGGTGAGGTCGCGCGGATTGGAGAGCTCCTGCCAGGTCTCCATCTGCATCAGGGCCGGCGCGGCGGCGCTGATGAACGGCGCGTGGGCGGCCGCCGCCACCTGGGCGATCTCGCCGAGCAGCTCCACGTCCGGCGGACTGTGGTCGAAGTAGTAGTCGCCCACCAGGCAGCCGTAGGGCTCGCCGCCGAACTGGCCGTACTCCTCCTCGTAGAGCTTCTTGAAGATGGGGCTCTGGTCCCAGGCGGTGCCCTTGAACTTCTTCAGGGTTTTGCTGAGGTCCTTCTTGGAGATGTTCAGGACGCGGATCTTGAGCATCTCGTCGGTTTCGGTGTTGTTCACCAGGTAGTGCAGGCCACGCCAGCTCCCCTCGAGTTGCTGGAAGTCGGCGTGGTGGAGGACCAGGTTCACCTGTTCGGTGAGCTTGCGGTCGATTTCGGCGATGATCGCCTCGATGGAGCGGACGGCGTCCTCGGAGATGAGCGCGGTCTGGCCCAGGGCCTGTGCGGCCAGGGTGTGGACGGCCTCTTCCACCGCCTCCTTGGCGCGATCGGACTTGGGCTTGAACTCCTTCTGCAGCAGGGCGGTGAATTCGCCGGCTTCGAGCGTGGTGGCTTCGGCCTGCTTTTGGGTGTCTTGCTGGGTCTCGGCCATGGCGTTACTCCTCGGCGGGTGCGGACGGGGCTTCCGCCTCTCCGGCGGGCTTGGGCGCGGCGGCCAGGGCGGAGAGCAGGGTGGGATCGTTGAGTACCTTCGCGATCAGGTCCTCGGCCCCGCTCTTGCCGTCCATATAGGTGAGCAGGTTGGAGAGCTGGGTGCGGGCCTGGAGGAGCTTGTTCAGGGCATCCACCTTCCGCGCCACGGCGGCGGGGGAGAAGTCCTCCATGCTCTCGAAGGTCAGGTCCACGTTCAGGTTGCCCTCGCCGGTCAGGGTGTTGGGCACCTGGAAGGCGATGCGGGGCTTCATCGACTTGAGCCGGTCGTCGAAGTTGTCCACGTCGATCTCCAGGTACTTGCGATCGGCCACGGCGGGCAGCGGCTCCTCGGGCTTGCCCGAGAGGTCGGCCATCACGCCCATGACGAAGGGCAGCTGGATCTTCTTTTCCGCACCGTAGAGCTCCACGTCGTATTCGATCTGGACGCGGGGGGCCCGGTTGCGGGCTATGAACTTCTGGCTGCTGGATTTAGCCACGAGATACCTCCTCTGCTCACGGGGCCCACGCGATAGCCGGCGTGCCGGCCCCGCTTACCGGGCATGGGTTCCCGGGCCGGCCGGAAGCGGTTAACCCCCTTCCGGCCCCCGGATTTCCTCGACCTGCTGCACCGCGCCGGGTGCCAGGTCCCGAATGATTGCCATGAAATCCATGGTCGCCAGCCGCTTCGCCCGCTGCATCAGCAGGGGGATGGGGCTGGAGGGTTCGTGCCGCCTGTAGTAGTCGCAGATGGCGTCGAGCGCCCGCACCACATCCTCGCGGGAGTTGAGTGCGCCGGGCACGCCCGTGCCGCCGGCCGTCGGCGCGGTCGCGGGCGTTGGGTTATCGGTCATGGCCGCGGTCTCCTCCAGCGCGGGGCTGCTGCCGCCGCGGCGTGCCAATTGTCCGCCCACCACCTGGCCGGCCTCCTGCAGCAGCGCCTTGAGCGGGCTCAGATCCGGGGCCACTCCGGCCCCGACCTGTTCATCGAGCCGTCTGCCGATGGCGCCGAGCTCGTCCAAGGCGCCGTTGAGAGCCTCCAGGGTGGTACCGATCTCCTCCACCGGGACCTCCGTGAAAGCCGCGTCGATGACCGCCTCGGTGGGGGGTTCCTGCATGTCCGCCGGGGGTGGCAGGCGGCCGTGGGCGATCTCCCAGTCGCGCAGATCGAAGCGTCCTATCGCCCGTGAGCTGACCAGCGGTGCCTCGCGGGCCGCGCCGATCATCAGCTCCGGCGCGGTCAGGGCCGCCAGGGTGTTGAGCCGGAAGGTGGGATCGTTGTTGTCGTCGGGATCGAGGTGGGGATGGACCTGGTCCCAGTGTTTCTCCAGCAGGCCGCGGATGAGCGCGAGCCCCTGGTGGAGGCCGGGGAAACCCTCGGTATGGGTCAGGGCCAGGCACAGCTGCATGGCCACGCGGAGGTCCTTGGTGCGGTGCAGCAGATCCAGTGCGAGGCCACGCACCGCCTTCCAGTCGGGCTCCTCCGCCGGCTGGATGACATCCCCTATCTGCCGCTCCGGCTTGCCCTCGGCCGCACGCTCGAGCTCGCCGTACTGGGCGTCATACTCGAGGTTGTCGCCGCAGGGTGAGTCTGCGGAAATCTCCTGGAGCAGTTCGCCGACGTCTATCACGCTGGCCTCCATCCTTGTAGCCGCTCAGTGTCCTGCATACCATCCTGACCGGCTACCAGGCCCGTCTTACAGGCACCGGCGGCGGCGACCAGGTCGGGGGACCCACGTCAGCCGCCGCAGTTCGCTCCTCCCGGCAGGGGAAGGAGGCATGGTTCTATGGACCTCGTTCCTAAGGTCTATAACACACGGATCCGGGGTGCGCAAACGTCGCCTGCGGGGCCGTGTGCATCGCGGGGCCTCGGCCGCGATCCGCTAGCCCTCGCCATCGATGCAGTACTGATACCAGTCATCGCTGTCCACCGGGTAGGGGCAGGTCCGGCGCGCCTTGTCGAGCGTCTGCAGGTCGCGCAGCAGCCAGTCGTTGTCCAGGGGGGTGTCACGGCGGTGGCGATCCTGCAGCGATTTGCCGCCGCCGAAGTAGTAGCGCACGCCGAGGAAGTACTGGTCATAGCCGTCCTCGCCCCGGGCCGCGTCGCCCACCAGGGTCAGCCCGGGCAGCGGCACGAAGCCCGGCAGGTACTCGAAACCCAGGTTCAGCTGTCCCTCGCCGTCCGCCTCCTGGGCGCCGGCCTTGAACATGAACAGGGGCAGGGGGTACCAGCGGAGATCCAGGCCGGAATTGAGGCCGCTCCCGAGCCGGTCGGCGTCCTGGTACTCCAGGCGGCCGGTCAGGGTGAAGGGGCCGCTGTACCACTTGCCGATGAAGCCGGCCCGGGCCATGTCGATGTCGCCCCAGCTGACATGGGCGGCGTTGAAGTCCAGCAGGCCGCGATTCGGGTTGCTCCAGAACAGGTGCCCGCCGAAGCCGAGCACGGAACCGCTGCCCTCCTGGATGCCGTCGGTGTTCGCCCGGCCGCCGGCCAGGTCGAACTGCAGCCCCCAGTTCTCGTCGAACAGCCAGTCGATGTTCCCGCCCAGGACCTGGGCGCCGTCGGACTGGGTCTGGCCCCCCATCATGTCGACCGCGGCGTTGGTGACGCCGGGGGTGAACATTCCCTCCTCGGCGGCGGCGGTGCCGGCGGCAAGGGTCAGGGCGAGTCCGGCGAGGACTCCTCCAAAGGTCGGAATGGCTGGCTTCATGGTCGTATGTGCTCCGAGATCCCGGTTCTGGGCACGCCGCAGCCGTGGGTTCGTCCGTGGCGTGTCTGTGCTTGAAGATTAGTCCCGATGCGCCGTGAAGGTAAAGCGCGGGCAGGGCTGGACTCCGGACAGGTCGTTGTCGTGACAGGGGGGCTCAGGCCTGGTCGAGCAGCTTCTTGAGGACCTCGTTCACCTGGGCCGGGTTGGCCTGGCCGCGGGTGGCCTTCATCACCTGGCCCACGAAGAAGCCGAGCAGCTTGTCCTTGCCGCCGCGGTAGTCGGCCACCTGGCCC
>JAQVKR010000198.1 GCA_028694565.1 Gammaproteobacteria bacterium
GGGGTCGTATACCGGGGCGAGCTTGGCCTTGTCCGGCCAGCCCAGCAGCGACAGGTTCTGCAGATGCAGATCCCCGTTGCCGGTGCACACCGCGAAGCAGAGGCGCCGGTAGATCTCCCGCTGCACTGCGCGCACGTCGAGGTTGACCACGGCCGCCAATCGCTCGATCCGCCCGCCCACCTCGGCCAGATCGGTGTCCTGGTTGGAATTGAAATCCCGGCTGCCGGTGGCGAACACCGAGAAGAGGCTTTCCATGGGGGTGGGGAGCCCTTCCCGGGTGCGGTCGAAGCGCTCCACCGCCAGGAGTTGCAGGCCGTCCTGAGTCCCGCGCCAGTGGCGGGGGACCTCGAAGGCCGCCTCCCGGTGGAGGTCGAGGCAGAGCGCCTCGAGGGCGGCCGAGCCCTGATACTCCGCCGGCTCGATCTTCAGCACCACATCCACGAAGGGGCGCCCGGCCACCTGGCGGGTGCCGGGGCCGGCGAAGGTGCCGTCCCAGTCGGGCTCGTCGGGAATGGCCACCAGCAGCTTCGGAATCATGCCGCCAGCGGACGGAGTCGGGCCAAGCAGCTCGGCTACGAGCTCGGCGTCCATCAGGGTCAGGTCCCGGGCCACGTCATCGCGCAGGGCCTGCCAGAAGTGGGACCGATCGCCGGGGGAGGGCGCCGGGGCCCCCGTCCGGGCGTAGGCGCCCTCCGCCGTCCGGTCATCCCGGAAAACATCGAGGTGCCCGATGCCGTTGTGTCCCGTGAGGAGCAGCAGCTCCCAGTCCGTCTCGAAGCCGGGCGCGGGGGGGCTCGGCCGCCGCTCGAGCAGCCGGGTGTACACCTGGCGCTGGATGTTGCGCCGCCCCTCGCCGGGAATAAGCTCCATCAGGCGGGGGTGCAGAACCAGGGGTTCGCGGGACTGGAACACCACCGGGTTGCGTCCGTAGAGCCGGGGCGAGGAGAGCAGCGACAGCCCGGCGGCATCCGGGCCCAGGGCCAGGTATTCCGGGGTATAGCTGAACCGGGTCTCCCGCGGCGTGACCACCAGGTCGCCCATCTTGACGGGACCCTCGGCGCGGCGGGTCCAGATGACGGCGTGGTAGTCGGGCATCAGAAGAATTCTCCCCGCTGGAGGGATTCGAGCACCTCGCTGTCCGGCAAGGCCGCAATCCGCAGCCCCACCACCCGCGCCAGACGCACCAGCAGGCCGAACTCGCCGTTGCCGCGGGCCTTCATGCGCGAGAGAGTCTCCGGCGCCGCGCCGGCGCGCCGGGCGAGCTCCTGCTCCTCGATGCCGCGCTCGGTGGCCGCTTCGAGGATCTGGTCCAGCACCCGGTGAAAGTCGTCGGGCTCGGCAAATGAGCGTCTAGGCATGACTATATAATCATCTATCACCTGCAATACAGTAAGAATATGAATCAGGATGATTATATAGTCAATGATGCCACTGAATGGGGGGCGGAGGTGTTCCGTCACCCATCCCGAGCACAACGCCTCGGGAATGCCGCAGCTCAGGCGGTCATGACCTTTCGCTCGGACAAGGTGCCAAGGGGCTACAGGGGGATATGCGCGGGAGGCTCCTGGAGAAGATGCGGAGCGTTGTCGGAGTCCGTCACCGGCTTTCCAGCGCTCCGATCACCTTGCGAACGCGGGCCAGCAGCGAAGTGGCCTGCGGGTGCCCGGGCTTCAACTCGATGGCGCGCATCAACACCTGTTCCGCCATCACGATATCCTCCTCGCTCTTGTCGGCATGGGCCGTGTGATAGTAGGCGGTGCCCAGCCCGTAATAGGCATCGGCATTGCCGGGCATGTGCTCGATAGCCTTCTGGAAGAAGTGCCTCGATTCTCGTTGCCGCTTCTCTCCCCAGAGCAGTTGCTTGCCCTTCTCGTAGTAGGCCTTGCCCAGTACGCGGTGGCCCATGCCGAAATCCATCACCGCCAGGGACCGTTCTCCGTATTGGATCGCCCGGTCGTAATCCTTGACGTGCCAGCGCAGAAAATCGCTGTAGTTGATCATGGCCCAGGGGGATTCCGGTTGCAGCCGCAACAGTTCCAGGTACTCGCGCTCCACCAGGTCGAAGCGCCGCTGGCGCTTGTAGGCACCCTTCAGCAGGGTGTGCGCGTCCACCTGGTGCTTCATGTTCCGGCTCTTGGCCAGGGCAAGCTCCGCCCGGCGGACTACCTCGTTATCGTTCCCCATGGCCTTGGCGAGCGCGCCATAGGCCAGATGGACTTCGACTGAATCGGGGCGCAGCGCCTGGGCCTTGTCGATGAGCCGACGCGCAGTACCGTGATCGCCGCTGTAGATGTGGGGGTAGGCGCCGTAGTAGTAGGCGTCGAAGAACTCCGGGTCGATGGACACTGCCTCAGTGAACAAGGCCTTTGCCTTTTCCAGCGATGCTTCGTGGTAGTTGTCGCCGCTGATGTAACCGGCCTTGTAGATGACGCGGCCGACCCCCACCAGCGCGTAGGGGCTCCGGGGGTCCTCCGCGGCGATTGCCGAGAAGATCTCGTAGGCGTGCCGCAGGTCAGCCCCGTTGCCCGTGTAGCCATCGATCAGCGTGTGCCCCTCGCGGTAGAGCGTCTCGGTCTCTGCGGCCACCGGACCCGCGGCGGACACGGCGGTGCTGCTCCATGCGAAGAGCGCGAGACACGCAAGGCGGAACAACAGGCCCAGCGCGCCGCCGGATCGGGACAGGGGATTCCGGGCTGCCTCCACCGACCCGCCATGGTGATCAGAAGGCATGGCTCTGCCCCTCTGCCTTGATCCGCTCCTGGGCCGTTTTCTCCGCGTCGATCTCCGAGCGCATCTCAGCATCGGCGGCCGTGTCGATGAATGTCAGGTAGGTCGTGGTGTCCGGCCAGCCGCGGGATACCTCGATCTCCATCCCGCCCTCGAGATTCCACGAGGCTCGCACCTCTCCCAGCCCGTAGCGGCCCTTGACGGAGGATGGCGCTCCGTACTTCGTGGAGACCATGTTGACGACCCGCTCCACCATCCGGGTGTCCATGAAGGCGGGGAACTCGTACTGCGCAAAGGCGAAGCGCCCGGTTGCCGAGACGTAGCCGGCGTAGAACTCGGATGCCCCTTCCAGCACATCCGTTGCGTCGTAGAAGTCCAGCCAGTAGCGGTCATCCTCCCGGGTCGCCCGCATGCCGTGCCGCTTCAGCGCCTCCCGGAGCTGATCCCGGGTGGCTCCCTTCAGCGGAACGCCGAACAGCTCAAGGTCCGTGTCCGCCGGACCTGGGCGTTCCCGCGCCACGGCCTGGAGGGCGTGGGCTCCGGCCACGACCCCCGCCAGCAGGAGTACCGCCGCCAGGGCGTGGGCGCCTGGCCATGGCGTCCTCTTCACTCTCTTCACTTCCATGTGCTGCCTCCCATTGCGTCGATGGACATCTGGGTGCGCAGAACGGACCGAGGGTTGGACCAGTCCGTCCCGCCTTTCCAGGGATTGTCACGATATCGATGGGCCTTGGGGGGAATCGTCTTGCCAGGGATCGTGCGGGGGATCGTCTTGAGCCGCCAGATATGCAGCGTAAGCTACAGCGTAACTCTCCGCCTCAGCCCTGCTTGGAAAGGTCCTGATGACGGTTTCTCCATAAAGGACGGCCCAGCAGGTACCGAGACCGTCGGGGTTTGGCATCTCTTCGACTGTGTATCCAACATCCATATCGACCATCTCCTTGTTGCTTGTCGCAGGTTCATGCCAGATGATGCCGCGACGGTCTGCGATGATGCAATCCATTGTGGTTCCTGCCTCAGACCCAGAGGCAAGGTCTCCCTCCAAATTCCGATGATCCAGGGCTAGTGAGCAGTTGCCTCTTCGTGCCTACCGCCCGAGAGAGCCGCATATCCCAGTCACCTCAACGCCGCAATCAGCGCGCGCCGCTCAAGGGGTGGAAGACGCTCCAACCTCTGCTGCCATCGCTCGATCCTGCGGCGGATGCGCTCGCGCTCCCTGAAGGAGTCCCCCAGAAACCGGTAGTCGTGGAGCTCGTCCGGCTCTGAGTAGTTCATCCAGATCCACTCCGTGGTGCTTTGGCCAGATCGGGTTCGTACACCAAAGGAAAGCGTTCTCCAACCCGCAAGGCGCCGGGCATAGACATCCGACAAATAGCCGGAAATCATGACGTGACAGGGGAGCCTGAGCAGCATATCGAGCAACTCCACATGCTGCGAATCGGTGTAGTCGTTTCGGTACGGCGATCTGTCCGAGGCGCGCGTCGCCGCTAGGTAGGGCGGGTCAGCGTATACGAACTCATCGCCCTCGAAGGGGTATCCCGCCAGAAATGCTGCCGCATCCGCCCTGACAAGCTGGACATCCAGGCTGCCCTTCCACGCTCGCAATACGCCCTCGTCGATGTCGATCCCGATGTTCGTCTCGGTGGGCCGCTTGTGGCGCATGATAGCGCCGCTGCCAAGGTGGGTTTCGATGTACACCCTGTGTGGAGGGATCTGGTTGATGAGCCGTTGATAGACCCCGTTGAGATTCTTGCCGCCCGGGTATCGCATTGGCGCCGCCGGGTCAGATAAGTGTCGCAGGCAGTGGCGTCTCGTCCCAGGTTCTTCCCTTGAAGACCCGGCCGTTGGCTTTCTTGCCGCGCCTCCGCCCGTCAGCACCCCAGGTGCCCCACTGCTTGAAGAAGAATGCCGCGCCGGCGGCCGCGGCCTGGCGCTGCACGTTCCCCACCCACTCCGGGTGCATCGGCCTCGCCTTGGGGCCCGATTCCCCGCCAACGATCACCCAGTGGATCCTCTCCAAATCCATGGGGCCCAGGTCTTCGAGCAGCGGTTCCACGGAAAGGAAGCGAATGTGGGCATCCACTTGGCGGAGATGGTCGATGCGGGGCAGTCCATAGCGGCGGTCCTCTACAGAGACCCCGAGCCATACATTGGAAGGGCAGGCTCTGTGTGCGAAATAGCTTGGCAGGCGTTCGGCTCGCTTGGTGAGAATCTGGTAGGTGTGGTGTGGAGTGCGTCGGATGACGCCCATGACCTCGTCCAGGAACCAGTCGGGGATCTCCTCATGAAACAGATCCGACATGGAGTTCACAAAATAAGTGGTTGGCTTCTTTCTGAGCAGTGGCTGGGACAGCCGTTCTGGGTGGAGCGTCAGGTCGAAACCATCCTGATAGCCAGGGGCGCCCATGGCCTGTAGCCGGCAGGCCATGGTCTCGGCGTAGCAGTGCCTGCATCCTGGCGATACCTTGGTGCACCCTGTCGTGGGGTTCCAAGTCTGTTCGGTCCATTCGATGCGTGACTGGGTCGCCATGGCGGAGCCTCTCCTGCGGTCTTGGTGAAAGCACCATCGCCAAAAATGGCGATGACGTCAAGTACCAGAGCGCCTTCACGTGTTCCGGATGATGTGATCGGCGATCCTGATCGCAATCGGGCATCCACGTAGTGCCGTGTGAACTTCGATGCCTTGGGATTCCGGGTGAAGATCCTGAGGTATGCCTTCAGGTAATCCTCGAGCGCCTCGAGCTTCTTCTCAGTCCACGGCCATCCGAATTGCTGCGGCCCCATCGGATTCCTCCCTGAATTGTCACTGACTACCGGTAGCTGCGCATCTGCGCCACCACTACGCCTTGGATGCGGATGCGAGAGGCCGAATAGATCATAGGGGGTATAG
>JAQVKR010000199.1 GCA_028694565.1 Gammaproteobacteria bacterium
GGTGCGCCTGGATGCCCGGGTGCGCCACGAGCTGCCCGGCGTGGCCCGCGAGATGGACGCCCTGGAGGCGGCGCTGGGGGGCGGTCCCCTGCCCGGCGCGTGGGCCAGGGCGGCCGCGGCGCTGGCGGCGCCCGGGGCCGGTGCGGCAGATGTCCTGGACTGGGTCCGGCGGCTGTGGGAGCAGCCGGCGCTGCCCGAGACCCTCTGCTACCAGGGTGAGCTCCGCCCCGAGCGGGCCGCCGCGGTCATGGCCGCCCGCATCGGGCGCGAGGAGCGGCAGCTGACCACCGCCCTGGTGCGCCTGCGCCAGGAGCTGGAGGAGCGCACCCGGGGTGCCCGCGGCGAGGAGGGGACTGAGCGCCGGCCCATGAAGCTGGATCTGCGCCAGCGGCCCGACCCCGCCCGGCCGGGGGGCATGCGGGTGGAACTGTACCTGGAGGACAAGCCGGTGGCGCCGCCGGAGGAGGTGCAGAACCTCATCAACTCCATCCTGCTGGATCTGGGAGAGATTCCCGACGAGTACCTCCACGCCGCGGGCGAGGGCGAGTACCGGGTGGACGAGGAGCGGGAGGCCCGGCGCCGCGCCAGCACCGGCATGGCCGGCAACGAGGGCATGCTGTTCTACGACGAGTGGGACATGGAGCGGGGCCACTACCGCAAGGGCTGGTGCCAGTTGCGCGAGCTCACCGTGGAGCCGGGGCCGAAGGCGTTCTTCCCCGCGGCCCAGGCCAGGTACCGGGGGCTGGTGAAGAGCATCCGCCGCACCTTCGAGGTGCTGCGCGGCGAGAACCGGCTGCTCAAGCGCCAGCCCGAGGGCGACGACGTGGACATCGACGCGGTGGTGGACGCCTACGCCGATGCCCGCGCCGGGCAGGAGAGCCCGGCGGGCCTCTACACCCGCATGCACCGGCTGGAGCGGGACATCGCGGTCATGTTCATGGTGGACATGAGCGGCTCCACCAAGGGCTGGGTCAACGACGCCGAGCGCGAGGCGCTGGTGCTGCTGTGCGAGGCCCTGGAGAGCCTCGGCGATCGCTACGCCATCTACGGCTTCTCGGGCATGACCCGCAACCGCTGCGAGGTGTTCCGGGTCAAGCGCTTCGACGAGGCCTACAACGAGACGGTGCACCGGCGCATCGCGGGCATCGCGCCCAAGGACTACACCCGCATGGGCACCGCCATCCGCCACCTGAGCGGGCTGCTGGCCCGGGTCGACGCCCGCATCCGGGTGCTGGTCACCCTCTCCGACGGCAAGCCCGAGGATCTCGACGGCTACCGCGGCGAGTACGGCATCGAGGACACCCGCCAGGCCCTCATGGAGGCCCGCCGCGACGGCATCCACGCCTATTGCGTCACCCTCGACACCGAGGCCGCCGACTATCTCAAGCACATGTACGGCCCCGCCGGCTACACCGTCATCGACGACGTCACCAAGCTCCCCCTGCGCATCTCCGACATCTACCGCAAGCTGACGTCGTAGGCGGCGGCTGCCGGTGGTCGGCAAGCGACTGCCCGCCGACCGCCGGTCGCCGGCCGGCAATGCCCATGGCCCGTAGGGCCGGATTCATCCGGCCATGGGAGCCTTCAGCCTTCAGCCTTCAGCCTTCAGCGTCCAGCGCCCAGCGTCCAGCGTCCAGCGTCCAGCGCCCAGCGTCCAGCGCCCAGCGTCCAGCGCCCAGCGTTCAGGCGTTCGCTTTCAGCTGACGGCTGACCGTTGCGCGCTCCCCAAAAAAAGCCGCCCGGGTGGGCGGCCAAGGGGGGGCAATGCCAGCGTCTGCCGGCGGGAGGGAGGGTTGTCGGGGTCAGGCGGCGTACTTCTCCTTCGCCTCGCGGGCGGCCTTCGCGGCCTCGGGGTCGTAGGCGGCGCCCGACCAGAGCATTTCGTAGGCGATCTCCTCGTTGCCGTTCTCGCACAGCGCCAGCACCTCGCGGAACAGGGGCTGGAAGGTGTCGGAGCGGTGGGAGCGCTCATGCTCCTCGAAGCTCTTCCAGAAGGTGATGACCAGCGCCTCCCGGCCCTTCAGGGGGTTCTCCACGGCCTGGCCGATGGTGGAGCCCTCGTTGGAGACGGTGCCGCTGTTCAGCGCCACGAAGCCGCCGATGAAGCCGGTGTCGGAGTGGTAGGTCTTGACGTTCTCGCACAGCATCGCCACCCGCTCCTCGAGGTCCGCGACCGTGTACTCCGGCTTGAGGATCATGCGGTTGATGGTCACCACGCCGTCCAGCGGGAAGTTGGGAATCAGACCGGACATTGTCATTACCTCCTGTCGTCGTGCATCTCGGCACACAAAAAATCCTTATGTGTCGATAAGCCTAGTAATGTTTAGTATATTAGTCAAGAATAACTTACTGAAGTTCCAGAAGTGGTCTGGATGTTATGCAAAATGCTGTTTTTATGGGAATAAATTAGGCGTCGCCACCGGTGCGGCCGGTGGCGGGGCGGTTGCCTGGAAGGCGGACCCGCCCGCCGGGGCGGGTCCGCCTGAGGGCGCTCAGCGCACCCGCAGGGTCAGCAGGGTGTTGCCCCGCTGCAGGCGCATGAGGATGCCGCGGGGGTCGCGCTGGAGCGCCTGGCCGAGGCTGGCGGTGTCGGTGACCGCCTGGTTGTTGACGGAGAGGAAGATGTCGCCGGGGCGCAGGCCCAGCGCGGCGGCGGGGCTCTGCCCGGCCACGTCCTCCACCCGGAGGCGGCTGGAGCCGTCATCGGCGGTGAACTCGTCGAGGACGGCGCCCTTCAGCCGCGGGTCGAGATCGCCGCCGTCCTGCTGCAGGGCGCTCTGCTCGACGATCACGGCGGTGGCGTCGAACTCCTGGCCGGCGCGCCAGACCCGCATCTCCACCCGGGTGCCCGGGCGCAGCAGGCCGAGGTTGTTGCGCATCTCGCCGGCGCTGTTGGTGCGGGTGCCGTTCAGCGCGAGGATGACGTCCCCCACCTTCAGCCCCGCCTTCTCCGCCGGCGAGCCGGCGGTGACGCCGATGACCACCGCGCCGCCGCCGGAGCTGATGCCGAAGGCCTGGGCCAGCTCCACGGTCAGGTCCTGGGCGCTGACGCCCAGCAGCCCGCGCTGCACCTCGCCGTACTCCAGCAGCTGCTCCATCACCACCCGGGCCATGTTGCTGGGAATGGCGAAGCCGATGCCCATGTTGCCGCCCGACTTGGAGAAAATGGCGGTGTTCACCCCCACCAGCTCGCCGCGCAGGTTCACCAGCGCCCCGCCCGAGTTGCCCGGGTTGATGGAGGCGTCGGTCTGGATGAAGTCCTCGTAGCCCTCGATGCCGAGCCCGCTGCGCCCCAGGGCGCTGACGATGCCGGAGGTGACCGTCTGGCCCAGCCCGAAGGGGTTGCCGATGGCCACCACGAAGTCCCCCACCCGCAGCGCGTCGGAGTCGGACACCGTGAGCTGGGTGAGGTCCTCGGCCGGGATCTTGATGACGGCGATGTCGGACTCGGGGTCGGCCCCCACCAGCTCGGCGCTGAAGTGGCGCCCGTCGTTGAGGGTGACGGTGATCTGCACCGCCTTGTCCACCACGTGGTGGTTGGTGAGGATGTAGCCCTTGGCCGCGTCCACGATCACCCCCGAGCCCAGGCTCTGGGTCGTGCGCTCCCGCGGCCGGGCGGGCAGATCGAAGAAGTGGCGGAAGAAGGGGTCGCTGAGCAGGGGGTTGTCCCGCACCAGCACCCGGCTCTCGGTGGAGATGTTCACCACCGCCGGGGTGACCCGCTCCAGCATGGGGGCGAGGGTGGGCAGGGGCTGGCCCTCCACGGCGGCGGGCAGGGCCGCGGCGGCGGGGAGCCCCGCGCCGAGAGTCAACAGCAGCAGCAGGAGCGCCGCGCCACGTCGAATCGCCATGGCTCCTTCCCTCAGTCCGCGTCGACCTGGATGCGCCGGGCGCCGGGCGCCCGCAGGCGCGGCAGCTCGATGCGCAGCACGCCGTGGCGGTAGCTGGCGCGGGCGGCGTCCTCGTCCACCGGCACCGGCAGGGGGATGGCGCGTTCGAAGCGGCCGTAGGCGCACTCCATGAGGGTGTAGCGGCCCTCCCGGCTCTCCCGCTGCACGCGCTTCTCGCCCTGCACCACCAGGTAGTCGTCCACTACGCTGATATCGAACGCCTCCGGCTCCAGGCCCGGCGCCTCCAGCCGCACCACCACCGCCTTGTCGGTCTCCTGCACCTGGGCGGCCAGCAGGCCCCAGCGGGAGGCGCGGCCGGCGATCAATTCATCGGCGGTCTCCAGCTCCTGGCCGTGGCGCACCGGGGTGAAGCGGGTGAGGGCGTCGCTGGCGTGGTCGAGCAACTGGCGCCAGCCCTCCGCGAGGCTGTCCCAGGCCCGCTCCAGGCCGTGCCGCAGCTGATTCAGGGTGCTCATGTCTCCCTCCTGGATGGTTCGAGTGACGGGTCCGGCCCGCTGGACTGACCTGCCGGGGCCGCTGCCCGGTTAGTACACCAATCGTGTGGAATAGTTTCATCCCGCCCCGGTTCCGCCCGGTGCGGGGCCCGCGCCGGCGGCTCAGACGCCGAGGTTCGCCCGCGGGTTGAAGGGCGCGGCGCTCTCCAGCTCCCGGTACAGCTCCCGCAGCCGTTCCGAGTCCGCCGGCGGCGTGAGAATCTTCAGGTGGACATACTGGTCGCCGGCCGGCCGGCCCGGCAGGCCGCGGCCCTTCAGGCGCAGGGTGCGGCCCGACTGGGAGCCGGCGGGGATGCCGAGATCCACCTTGCCGCCCAGGGTGGGGACGGTCACCTTCGCGCCCAGGGCCGCCTCCCATGGCGCCACGGGCAGATCCAGGTGGATGTCCTTGCCCTCGGTGCGATAGAAGGGGTGGGGCTGGATCTCCACCGTGAGGTAGAGGTCACCGCGCGGGCCGCCGCCCATGCCGGGGCTGCCCTGGCCGGCGAGGCGGATCTGCCGGCCCTCGGTGGCGCCGGCCGGGATCTTCACCTGCAGCTTGCGGTTGCGCACCGTGACGCGGCCCTGGGCGTCGGCCTCGGGCACCTGCAGCGACAGGGTCCGGGTCACGCCCTGGTAGGCCTCCTCCAGGGTCAGCAGCAGCTTGGCCTGCTGGTCCTCGCCGGGCATGCGGAAGGCGCTGCCGCGGCGGCCGCCGAAGGGGCTGCCGCCGCCGGCGAACGGCCCGCCGCCGCCGAACAGGCTCTCGAAGAAGTCGCTGAACTCCTCAGCGCCGCCCCCGGCCCCGCCGAAGCCGTGGCGGAACTCCGTGCGGCTCTCCCAGCCCGGCGGCGGCCGGAACTCCTGGCCCGAGCGCCAGCCGCTGCCGAGCTGGTCGTAGGCGCGCCGCTTCTCGGGGTCGCCGAGCACCTCGTTGGCCTCGTTGACCTCCTTGAAGCGCGCCTCGGCGTCCTTCTCCTTGCTCACATCCGGGTGGTACTTGCGCGCCAGCTTGCGGAAGGCGCGCTTGATCTCCTCCTGCGATGCGCCGCGTTCGACGCCGAGAATCTTGTAGTAGTCCTTGTATTCCATCCATCAGCTCCCCCGGCCCCGCCCGCCGCGGACTCCGGGGCGGGGCCGTTCGCGGGCTCTGATTCAGCCCTCCACCACGATCTTGCGCGGCTGGACCTTCTCCTGCTTCGGAATCACCACCTCCAGCACGCCGT
>JAQVKR010000200.1 GCA_028694565.1 Gammaproteobacteria bacterium
CACCGTAGGGCCGGATTCATCCGGCCGGTCAGGGCGCAGAATCCCGGCACCCTTGTGCAGATGAATCTGCACCTACAACCCTTGTCCACCCTCAGCAATCGTCCGCGCATTCCCACTGAGTGTGGATCCAGACCAGGGTGCGGTTGTTCACCGGCATTTCGTGGTCCGCGGTGAGGCACAGGCCGTTCCGGCGGGCCAGCCGGTCGAGGGCCTCGAAGTCGCGGATGCCGCTGGCGGGATCGCGGGCCTTGAGCCAGGCGTCGAAGCGGGCGTTGCTGGGCGAGGTGTAGCGGCCGCCGTAGTTGAACGGACCGTAGAGGCAGAAGCGCCCGCCGGGGCGCAGCACGCGGCCCACGCCGGCGAACAGGCGTTCCACCGCGTCCCACGAGATGATGTGGGTGGTGTTGGCGGAGAAGATGAAATCCGCCTGGGAAACCGCCCACAGCGGGGCGTTCACGTCGAGCGCCAGCGGCTCGCGCACGTTGGGGAGCCGCGCCTCCTCCAGCCAGGCCCGGATGCCCGGCAGGTTCTCCTCCATGTCGGTGGGCTGCCAGGTGAGGTGGGGCAGGGCGGAGGCGAAGTAGACGGCGTGCTGGCCGGTGCCGCTGCCGATTTCCAGCACCGTGCCCGGGCTGTCGAACTCGAAGCGCAGCACGCCGAGAATCGGTTCCCGATTCTGCTCGCTGGCCTCGGAGTAGGGCTTGGTCCGCTTGCTCAATCGTGCACCCTCCAGGGTCGACGCCGGGTTGGCCGGACGGTAGGCTTGGCCGGATTCGGAGGCCTCCCTTTCCGCCTCCCCCGGGAGCCGCAGGCGATATGACAGTTAAGTTAGACGAGAACGCGGCCTACCGCGAACTCGGGCCCGATCAGGTGCTCGATGCCGTGGAGAGTCTCGGGTTTCCCACCGATGGCCGCCTCCTGGCGCTCAACAGCTACGAGAACCGGGTCTACCAGGTGGGCCTGGATCCGGGCAGCCCGCTGGTGGCCAAGTTCTACCGGCCCGGTCGCTGGAGCGACGCGGCGATCCTGGAAGAGCACGCCTTCACCCTGGAGCTGGCCGAGCGGGAGATACCGGTGGTGGCGCCGCTGGTCTTCGACGGCCGCTCCCTCCACCGCCACGGCGCGTTCCGCTTCGCCCTCTATCCGCGCCGGGGCGGGCGCAACCCGGAGCTGGACGACCCGGAGGTGCTGGAGCAGCTCGGTCGCTTCATGGGCCGCATCCACGCCCTGGGCGAGGTGGAGCCCTTCGCCCACCGGCCCACCCTCGACCTGGAGAGCTTCGGCACCGCTTCCGCCAGCTACCTCCTGGACAGCGGCCACCTGCCGGCCGAGGTGCGCCCCGCCTACGCCGAGGTCACCTCCGCCCTCCTGGAGGCGGTGCGCGCCGCCTACGGGCGGGCCGCCCCGGTGCGCCTCATCCGCCTTCACGGCGACGCCCATCCCGGAAACATTCTCTGGACCGACCACGGGCCCCATATCGTGGACTTCGACGATGCCCGCATGGGCCCGGCGATCCAGGACCTGTGGATGTTCCTCTCCGGCGACCGCGCCGCCATGAGCCTGGGCCTGTGGGACCTGCTCGAGGGCTATACCCAGTTCCGCGATTTCGACCCCCGCGAGCTGCACCTCGTGGAGGCGCTGCGCGGCCTGCGCATGCTCCACTACGCCGCCTGGCTCGCCCGGCGCTGGGACGACCCCGCCTTCCCCCGCGCCTTCCCCTGGTTCAACACCCACCGCTACTGGGAGGAGCACGTCCAGAGCCTGCGCGAGCAGATCGGGGCCGTGGCGGCGCCGCCGCTGGCGTGGGATTGAGGTTGGTTCGCAATAGGCAGGATTGACAGGATTTACAGGATGTCAATGGGTGGGGCCAAGGGCCATTGGATAGGGGCCGTAGGTGCGGATTCATCCGCACAGCGGCGCCGGTTTCGTCGACCTGCCCGGCCGGGTGAATACGGCTTTTGACGCACTCACGCATCTCTTTCACGTCCTGGCGTCCTTGGCGGTGAGCCGATGCAGTTTCAGCCCCCCTCCAGCGCCTGCTCGAACTCGGCCAGGGTGGCGGCGGGCGCCGCGCAGGCTGTGCCGGTGCAGAGGTAGGCGGTCGCCTCGCCCCGGGGCCTGCGCTCGGCGAGGAGGCCCGGGAGCGCTGCGGCATCCGCGGGGATGGCCAGCACTATCCGGCCGGGGTCGTAGTCCTTCTGCGCCAGTGCCTGCCACCCGGCCAGCGCCTCCCCGTGGCCGCGCAGCACCACGCTGCGGGGCGGGTCGAGGTACTCCTCCAGAGCGGTCAGCAGGCTGGTATGGGCGTAGGGCATCTCGCGGATGCCGCTCCAGGCGGCGCGCAGCGTGCGCTCGGCGGCGTCCAGGTAGCGGGTCTCGCCCAGCAGGTGGCCGAGGCGAAGCAGCACCTGGGCGGCGACGCCGTTGCCGGAGGGCAGCGCCTCGTCCAGCACCGGCTTGGGGCGGTGGATGAGCCGCTCGTGGTCGTCGGCGGTGAAGAAGAAGCCGCCGCCCGCGTGATCCTCGAAGTGGGCGAGCACCGCCTCCACCAGTTCCAGGGCGAATTCCAGGTCGCCTTCCCGCCAGCGGGCCTGGAGCAGCTCCAGGATGCCGTCGGCGAGGAAGACGTAGTCGTCGAGGTAGGCGGCATGCCGGGCGCGGCCGTCCTTCCAGCTCGCCAGCAGGCGCCCCTCCCGCCACAGTTCGGTGCGCAGGAAGTCCAGCGCCTGCTCCGCCGCCCGCAGGAAGTCCTCCCGGCCGAGGAGGCGCCCGGCCCGTGCCAGGCCGCGGATCATCAGCCCGTTCCAGGCGGTCAGCACCTTGTCGTCGCGGCCCGGCCGCTCCCGCTTTCCGCGGGCCTGGAACAGCCGTTCCCGGGCCGCCTCGAAGCGCCGCGCCGCCTCGGTCTCGTCGAGGCCCAGCCGCCGCGCCGTCTCCGCCAGGGGGTGGAAGACATGGGGATACCAGCGCCCCTCGAAGTTCGGCTCGCCGTCGAGGCGGAAGCGATGGGCCGCCACGGCGAACTCCCCGGGGCTGAGCAGCGCCTCCGCCTCCTCGCGGGTCCAGGTGTAGAAGCGGCCCTCCCCGCCCTCGCTGTCGGCATCCAGCGCCGAGGCGAAGCCGCCCCCCGGGGCGCGCATCTCCCGCAGCGCCCACTCGCCGGTCTCGGCGGCGATGCGGGCATAGAAGCCGTTGCCGGTGGCCTGGGCCGCGTCGGCGTAGACGGGCAGCAGGAGGGCGTTGTCGTAGAGCATCTTCTCGAAGTGGGGGATCATCCACTCGTTGTCCACCGAGTAGCGGCAGAAGCCCCCGCCCAGCTGGTCGAACAGCCCGCCCATGGCCATGCGCGTCAGGGTCATGGCGGCCATCTTCAGCGCCGTCCCGTCCTCGTTGCCGCGCCCGCGGCTGGCGTGCCAGTGGCGCAGCAGCCGATCGATGTTGCCGGGGTGGGGGAACTTGGGCGCCTGGCCGAAGCCGCCGTGGCGTGGCTCGAAGGCCGACTCCAGCTGCGCCCGGGCGTCCTCCAGCGGGGCGCCGTCGAGCACCTCCCCGCCGGCCGGGGCCGGGTTGAGGCGGGCCAGGGCCTCGGCGAGGGCCCGGGCGTGGCCGGCCAGCTCATCGGCGTGCTCCCCGTGCCACGCCGCCACCCGCCGGCAGAGATCGGTGAAGGCGGGCAGGCCGTGGCGCGGCTCGCGGGGGAAGTAGGTGCCGGCGAAGAAGGGGGTGTGATCGCGGGGGTCCAGGAACACCGTCAGCGGCCAGCCGCCGCCCCGGCCGGTGAGCAGCTGGTGGGCGGTCTGGTAGATCCTGTCCAGATCCGGGCGCTCCTCGCGGTCCACCTTGATGTTCACGAACAGGCGGTTCAGCACCGCCGCGGTCTCCGGGTCCTCGAAGGATTCGTGGGCCATCACGTGGCACCAGTGGCAGGCCGAGTAGCCGATGGAGAGCAGGATGGGGCGGTTCTCCGCCCGCGCCCGGGCCAGCGCCTCCTTCCCCCACGGCTGCCACGCCACGGGGTTGTGGGCGTGCTGGAGCAGGTAGGGGCTGGTCTCCGCGGCGAGGCGGTTGGCGGGGGCGTGGCTCATGGCGGGCTCCGGTGAATATCCGACCGAAACAGTCTACATTGACCGGCCGGGGGAGGATATACCGAGGGCGCGGGGAAGGACGGTTTCCCGTGTTCCGTTTCCAGTGTGTCGTGTTCTCGGAGGCGTGTGGGATAGGGATTGTAGGTGCGGATTCATCCGCACGGCGGTGCGGGATTCGTCGCCCTGCCCGGCCGGATGAATCCGGCCCTACGCGTATCCACGCATCCACGCATCCACGGAACACGGAACACGGAACGCCCTAAAAACCCCAGCATTCATCTCCACTTATTGAGTTGAACCCCCGTTGATGCTAGATTTCCACGCTTTCTCTCCCGGGCCGGCAGGGACCTTCCAGGGTTGGCTATTTCCTCTCTCAAGCTGAAGCGCCTGGTCGCCTTCCTGCTGCTCATCGGTCTCGTCGCGGCCGTGCAGGCGTACGTGGGCTGGGGCCGGCTGCTGCAGCCGTGGCTCGCCGTGCCCGTGCCGCCGCTGGCCGCCGCGGTGCTGCTGGTGATCTGCACCTACGGGCTGCGCGCGGTGCGCCTCTACGACTTCTTCGCCGACGAGGTGCGCGGCCGTTTCCCGCTCGCCTTCAAGCTGATGCTGCAGCACAACTTCTTCAACAACCTGCTGCCGGCCCGCAGCGGCGAGGTGGCCTTTCCGGTGCTCATGCAGCGCTACTTCGACGTGCCTCTGGCGCGCTCGGTGCCGGCGCTGATCTGGTTCCGCCTGCTGGACCTGCACACCATCGCCCTGGTGGGGCTGTGGGCGCTGGGCGCCCTGTGGCTGCCGCCCTGGGCCATCCTCTGCCTGTCGCTGGTGTGGCTGAGCGTGCCCGGCTGGGCCTGGCTGCTGAACAACTGGCTGCTGCGGCGCATCCCGCCGCAGAAGGGCGGGCTGCCGGGGCTGCTGCGCAAGGCGCTGGAGGGCTCGCCCCGGTCCCCGGGGCTGCTGTTCCGGGCCTGGTCCTGGACCCTGGTGAACTGGACGGTGAAGCTGGGCGTCTTCGCCTGGGTGCTGGCGCTGTTCGTGGACGTGAGCCTGCCCGGCGCGGTGCTGGGGGTGTTCGGCGGCGAGCTCACCAGCGTGCTGCCCATCCACGGCGTGGCGGGGGCGGGCACCTACGAGGCCGGCATTGTCGCCGCGCTGCTGCCCCAGGGGCTGGACGGCGAGGCGGCGCTGGGCGCGGCGGTGAACCTGCACCTGTTCCTGCTCGGCGTCACCCTGATCGGGGGCGCCTTCAGCCTGGTCATGAGCCGCGGCGATGGGCGTTGACGGGCAGATCCTGCTCTGGATCAACCAGGGCTGGGCCGATCCGTGGCTGGATGCCCTGTTCGCCTGGGTCTCCGGGCGCGGCGCCTTCTCCATCCCGCTGCTGCTGGCCATCCTGGCGGGGCTTGCCGCCTGGCGCGGGCGGGACGGGGTCAAGCTCTGGGGGCTGCTCATCCTCGTCGTTCTCCTCGGCGACGGCATCGGCAACCTGCTCAAGCATCTCATCGAGCAGCCGC
>JAQVKR010000201.1 GCA_028694565.1 Gammaproteobacteria bacterium
AGCAGCTCCTGCTCGCTGTAGGGCAGGCCCATGAGCAGCATGCCGTGGTGGAACAGGGTGAGCATCATGGACAGCAGGGTGCTCTCCTGGCCGCCATGGAGGCTGCTGGTGGAGGTGAACACTCCGGCCGGCTTGCCGATGAGGGAACCGGAGAGCCACAGGGCGCTGGTCCCGTCGAGAAAATACTTCAACGGTGCGGCCATGTTGCCGAACCGGGTGGGGCTGCCCAGGGCCAGGCCGGAGCATTCGCGGAGATCGTCCAGGCTGGCGTAGGGCGGCCCGCTGTCGGGTATGGTGTCGGCCACGGCCTCGCAGACGGTGGAGACCGGGGCGACGGTGCGTATCCGGGCCTCGATGCCGGCGATCTCCCCTACGCCGCGGGCCACGTGGTGGGCCATCTCGGCGGTGGCGCCGTAGCGGCTGTAGTAGAGCACCAGGATATGGCTCATGGCAGAATCTCGAGCACCCGCTCCGGGGGGCGCCCGATGGCGGCCTTGCGTCCGCTCACCACGATGGGACGCTCGATGAGTTTCGGATGCTCCACCATCGCCCGGATGAGCGCGGCCCGATCCAGCGCCGGATCGTCGAGGCCGAGCTCGCGGTACTCCGCTTCCTTCCGGCGCATGAGATCCCGGGGCTCCAGCTTCAGCAGGTCGAGAATGCGTTCCAGCTCCCCGGCGTCGGGCGGGGTTCTGAGGTACTCCACCACCATGGGGCTGACGCCCTGTTCCTCGAGCAGTGCCAGGGTGGCGCGGGACTTGGAGCAGCGGGGATTATGGTAGATTGTGACGCTCAACTTGACCTCCGGTTCCATCGCGACGCCCGGGGGGCTCCCGGTCGTGTCCCATGGGGAAATGTGTGCTCGCTCTCCAGTCCGGATATTGCATAAAGTGGTCGCATGTGTAAATTTCTCCCCGATGATATCCGCTTGAACCACCCCGGGGGGGGGTCGCGGAAGCCTGTCGGTGCGGAAAGGATTTCATGGGGGGTGTTTTGACAGCGATGGCGCGGCGATTACTCCTGGCCGGTCTGGTGCTGCTCTGGTTCGGGCCGCTGGCCTGCACCACGGTGCCGGTGCAGGAACTCAGCGATGCCCGGCAGTCCATAGACGCGGCCCGTTCCGCCGGCGCCGCATTGCATGCCCCCGGTCTTCTGGACGAAGCGGTGCGCATGTTGCAGCGCGCCACCCAGGAGCTTCAGGCAGGCGCCAACGAGGCTGCGCGCCGCGACGCC
Organism: Gammaproteobacteria bacterium; assembly: GCA_028694565.1. GTDB lineage: Bacteria > Pseudomonadota > Gammaproteobacteria > DSM-26407 > DSM-26407 > Thioalbus. Next base: position 1,234 of record JAQVKR010000201.1, read on the forward strand.
CTGGCGGCCAATGAACTGGCCCGTCGCGCCCGCGAGAGCGCCAGCGGAGCGGCCGAACCGGCGCAGTGAGCGGTGCCGCGGAGCCCTCGCCTGCGGCCCGCCCCGGCTGTTCCGACTCCAGGAGGATGACCCGGACTCCGCGCGGTCGCGGCAGACGGCTTCGTGGGTTGCGGACGCTCTCCTCCCGCGGGGCCGCGGGACCCGGCAAGGACACACCACCCCGGCGCGCGGCCGCCTCCGGCATCCACGGCACCCCGGGCCGGCGCCTACCCAAAATAAGAAACCGGTGCGGAGCTTCGTGTCGAGCCGCCCGCAGAACGATGGAGGATGGACCATGAAACGACCGAGTCTGCTGCTTCCCCTGCTGCTCTGCCTGGGGCTCGGCGGGATCGCCCAGGCCGCCGCTCCGCGCGATCCGGAGACGCACTTCTTCGACCAGACCCTCGGCGACTTCTCCGAGGAGCTGGAGACCGCCCGGGCGGCCGGCAAGAAGGGCATCTTCCTCTTCTTCGAATCGGCGGACTGCCCCTTCTGCCACCGGATGAAGACCACCGTGCTGAACCAGCCGGAGGTCCAGGACGCCTTCAAGGCCCATTTCCTCGCCTTCAGCGTGGACACCGAGGGGGATGTGGAGATCACGGATTTCCAGGGCCGGGCCATGAGCCAGAAGGATTTCTCCTTCAAGGTCAACGACGTCCGCGCCACCCCGGTCATGGCCTTCTACGATCTGGAGGGGCGCCAGGTGGTGAGGTACACCGGGGCTACCCGGGACAAGAGCGAGTTCCTGCTGCTGTCGGACTACGTGGCGCAGGAGAAATACAAAGACATGCGCTTTACCCGCTACAAGCGGGAGCAGCGCGCGGCGCAGAAACCGTGAGCCCCGATATCCGTTGATGATCATCCTGTCCCGGAGCCGCTTCCCATCCGTACTGCTCATCCTCTGGATGTGCGGTGTCCCGCCGGTCGCCGCGGCCACCCCCGAGCCGGCCTCGGCGCCGGCGTTGCCGGGGGGCGAAGCGGCGGCGGAAGCCGCGGCGGCGCCGGCGCCGTTGCCCGAACCCCTGACCCTGGAGGCGGCGCTGGCCTTCGCCGACGCGGCCCACCCGACGCTGGCCCGGGCGGCGGCGGGCGTGGAGGAGGCGCGGGCCCTGCAGGGCCAGGCAGCGGCCGGGGACGATTTGGCGGTCCGGCTGGACGGAGAGCTGTTCTGGACCCAGCCGAACGAGGTCTCGCCCTACGATCACGACGACAACCGGCTCTCCCTGCTGGCGAGCAAGACGCTCTACGACAGCGGCCGCAGCAGCGCGCTGGAAGCCGCCGCCGGGCATGGCGTCAGGGGCGAGGAGCTGCGCTACCTCGGCAGCCGGGAGCAGCGGCGGCTCGAGATCCTGCGCCGCTACTTCGACGTCCTGCTCGCCGACATCGCCTTCGCCCGCGACGACGAGGCGCTGGCGGTGGCTTTCGTGGCCTATGACAAGGCCCGGGAGCGCAACGAACTGGGCCAGGTATCGGATATCGAGCTGTTGCGCCTGGAGAGCGAGTTCCGCGCCGCACGGAGCATCCGCGTGGCCAGCGACGCGGACCGGCGCGCATCGCGCTCCCGCCTGGCCATGGCCCTGAACCGGCCCGATGACCTGCCGGGGACGCTGCTCGAGCCCGACCTGTCCGTCAACGATCGTGAGCTGCCGGTGCTGGAGGAGGTTCAGGCCCGGACCCTGGCGGGCAACAGCACCCTGCTGGCGCTGCGGGAGTCGGTGCAGGCGGCGCAGCGGGAGATCGAGGCCGCGCGTGCCCTGCGCGGGCCGACCCTCAGCGGTCAGCTGGAGCTGAACGAATACTCCCGCGATACCTCCACCCGGGACGACGCCCGGGTGGGGCTGGTGCTGTCCGTGCCGCTGTGGCAGGGCGGGCGCGTGGATGCCGCCCTGGCCAAGGCCCAGGCGCGCCTGCACCGGGCCCAGGCGGAGCTCGAGGCCCGGCGCCTGGAGCTGCGCCAGGCGGTGCTCGAGGCCTGGCAGGAGATCGCCAATCTGCGTGAGCGGCGCGAGTCGATGGTCGCGCTCAACGACTACCGGGATCTCTATCTGGACCGCAGCCGCGCGCTCTATGAGCTTGACGTGAAGACCGACCTGGGCGATGCGATGGTGCAGATGACGGATGCGCGCTTCAAGACCGTCGAAACCGACTACCGGCTGGCCCTCGCGTGGGCACGCCTGGACGCCCTGCAGGGGGCCCTCATCGAACGCTCCGAGGACTGAACCGATATGCCCATGACCCACCCGATGAAGAGCCTTCTCCTGGCCGCCCTGCTGTCCGGTGCGCCCCTGCTGCAGGCGGCTGACGGGAAAGACGCTGCCGGTGCGACGGCCGGGGCGCAGGCCACCCTGCACTGGGCCCGCAGAGTGGAGCTGGGCACTCCGGTTTCCGGCGTTGTCGCCGAGGTGCTGGTGGAGGTGGGCGACCGGGTCGGCGCCGACCAGGTTCTGCTGCGGCTCGACCCTCGCCGCTTCGAGGCCGAGGTGGCCCGCGCCCGGGCGGAGGTGCGGCGGCTCGAGCTCGCCCGCGGCGAGGCGAAGCAGGAGCTGGAGCGGGCCGAGGAGCTCTACGCCCGCACCGTCATCTCCGCCCATGACCTGGAGCAGGCGAAGATCGACTTCGCCGCCGCCGACGCCGAGTATGCCTCGGCCCATGCCGCGGCCACCCAGGCCCGGATGGACCTGCAGGACAGCGCGGTGCGCTCGCCCATCGATGGGGTGGTGGTGCAGCGCCGGGCCGAGGTGGGCCAGACCGTGGTGAGCCGGCTGGAGAGCCGGCCGCTGCTGGTGGTGGCCGACAACACCGCCATGGTGGCGCGCGCCCGCCTCGGAGCCGATGCCGTGGCGCTGGTGCGCCCGGGGCAGCAGGCCACCGTGGAGGTGGGGGGGCGCCGCTACACCGGCAACGTGAGCGAGCTGGGACTCGAGCCGGTGGAGGAGTTCGGGAGCCCCGAGTACAGCGTGGGCGTGAGCTTCAGCCCGGTTGCCGAGGCGCCCCTGCGCGCCGGACTCTCGGCCACGGTGGAGTTCAAGTGACCCATCCCGTCTGCCTGCGCTGCATCGTTTCCGGGCGTGTGCAGGGGGTCTGGTATCGCGCCGGCACCCGCCAGCGGGCCGCCGGGCTCGGGGTGAACGGCCATGCCCGCAACCTGTCCAATGGCGACGTGGAAGTGCTGGCCTGCGGCGAACCCGAGGCCGTGAAGACGCTCTGCGACTGGCTGTGGGAGGGCACTCCGGCGGCCGAGGTCGCCGACGTGGCCTGCGAGACCGTTCCCGCCCCCGCCCGCCTCGAGGGCTTCACCACGGGTTAGAGGGTTTTTTTCGCCAGCCGCAGATTTGCGTTGAGTTGCGTGAATTTTACGGCGGCGCCGGCGGCCCGGAGGGGCGCTTGACCGCGGGTGGCCTCCCGCCGGCACCAGGGTGGCTGGTTGCCGGGCGGTTCTCCTGGGCGGAGCTCCGGCGCTGCTTGCTCCTCCCCCGTGGCCATGGCCGGCGCCGTTCCGCTGTCTGCCCCCCCAATCAGCACGAATCAACGTCAATCCGCGGTTCGGCGCTTTTCCTTCCGCCTTCGGGGTGCAACGGCGGAGTCGGCGCCTACCCCGCCAGCCGTTCCAGCAGGAAGTCCATGACGCCGTCGAGCGGGATGTTCTGCGACTCGCTGTCGCGGCGGCCCTTGTACTCGATCTCGCCGCTGTCGAGGCCGCGTTCGCCCAGGACCAGCCGATGGGGAATGCCGATGAGCTCCATGTCGGCGAACATCACCCCGGGGCGTTCCCTGCGATCGTCGAACAGCACCTCGAAGCCGTTGGCGGTCAGCTCACGGTAGAGGGTCTCGGCGGCCTCGCGCAGGCGCTGGGACTTGTGCATGTTCATGGGCAGCAGGGCCACCTGGTAGGGGGCGATGGCCTGGGGCCAGATGATGCCCCGCGCGTCGTTGTTCTGCTCGATGGCGGCCGCCACCACCCGGGAGACCCCGATGCCGTAGCAGCCCATCGGCATCACCACCGCCTGGCCGCTTTCGTCCAGCACCGTGGCGTTCATGGCGCGGCTGTACTTCTCTCCGAGCTGGAAGATGTGGCCCACCTCGATGCCGCGGGCGATGGCGAGGGCGCCCTTGCCGTCGGGGCTGGGATCTCCCGGCACCACGTTGCGGATGTCGGCGATGGCCGGCTCGGGGAGATCCCGGCCCCAGTTCACCCCGGTGAGGTGCTTCCCGTCCACGTTGGCACCGCAGACGAAGTCGGCCGCCGCCGCGGCGCTGCGGTCCACGATGACGGGGATGGCGAGGCCCACCGGGCCGAGGGAGCCCACGCCGCAGCC
>JAQVKR010000202.1 GCA_028694565.1 Gammaproteobacteria bacterium
CTTCGAGCGCCGGCTGTTCGAGGCGGCCTTCGCCACCGCCGACTGCGCCGAGGGCATGGCCGCCTTCGCCGGAAAGCGCAAGCCGTCGTTCCGCAACCGCTGACGACGGCGCACCGCCCTGCCGCAACGCACAAAGGCTTCGCCTTTTCCTCAACTTCTGGGCTATTATTTTCCGTTCGAAACTCAGACTCGGACACAGGAGCGCGGTCACCCTCCCACGGACGGGCGCGGGGTCGTATGCCGTCGCCTGGCCGGTTAACAGAGGTATGACCATGAACGCTGTCGTCCAGGCGGTCGCCGAGACCCGTCACCTGCTCTCCGGCAACGAGGCCGTCGCCCGCGCGGTGTGGGAGGCCGGCGTCAAGGTGGCCGCCGCCTACCCCGGCACCCCCTCCACCGAGATCCTCGAGAACATCGCCCTCTACCCCGACGTCTACTCCGAGTGGGCGGTCAACGAGAAGGTCTCCATCGAGGTGGCCATCGGCGCCTCCATCATGGGCGCGCGCGCCTTCTGCGCCATGAAGCACGTGGGCATGAACGTCGCCTCCGACGCCTTCATGACCCAGACGCTGGCCGGCGTGGTGGGCGGCCTGGTCATCGTGGTCACCGACGACGTGGGCCTCTCCTCCTCCCAGAACGAGCAGGACTCCCGCTACTGGGGCCGCTTCGGCCACATGCCGATCCTGGAGCCGGCCGACTCCCAGGAGGCCTACGAAATGGTCAAGGGCGCCTTCGCCCTCTCCGAGGAGCTGAACAGCCCGGTCATCGTGCGCATGACCACCCGGGTCTGCCACGTCAAGGCGATGGTCACCGTGGGCGAGCGCGAGGCCCACGAGCCCGCGGGCTTCGAGAAGGACCCCGCCCGCTGGGTGCTCACCCCAACCGCGGCGCGGGCGCGCATCCCGTGGATGTTCGAGCGCGACGGCAGGCTGCGCGAATGCGCCGAGGCCAGCACGCTGAATCGGATCGTGGAGGGCGCCGACCCGCGGGTGGGCTTCCTGACCTCCGGCCCGGCCGCCATGCACGTGCAGGAAGCGTTTCCCGACGCCCCGCTGTTCAAGCTGGGCTTCAGCTGCCCCGCCCCCATCGAGCGCATCCGGGCCTTCGCCGGCACCGTGGAGCGGCTGGTGGTGGTGGAGGAGGGCGAGCCGCTGCTGGAGCAGGAGCTCAAGGCCGCCGGCATCGACTGCCACGGCAAGGATCTCCTGCCGCGGATGGGCGAGATGGGCCCCGACGTGCTCCTGCCGGCGGTGAAGCCGCTGCTGGGCGAGCCCTGGGAGGCGCCGGTCGGCCACCGGCGGCAGAGCCTGTTCCCGCGCCCGCCCACCATGTGCGTGGCCTGCCCCCATCTGGGCCCCTACTTCACCCTCTCGCGGCTGCGCAACGTCGTCATCTCCGGCGACATCGGCTGCTACACCCTCGGCGCCGGCCATCCCTGGAACGCGCTCGACACCACCATCTCCATGGGCGCCTCGATGGGCGTGGCGCTGGGCATGGACAAGGGTCGCGGCGCCACCGACGAGAAGAAGGCGGTGGTGGCCGTCATCGGCGACTCCACCTTCCTGCACATGGGCATGCAGGGGCTGCTGGACATCACCTACAACCGCGGCAACGTCACCGTGCTGCTGCTGGACAACCGCGCCGTGGGCATGACCGGCGGCCAGGACCATGCCGGCACCGGGCGCGACATCCACGGCGAGGAGGCACCGCGGGTGGACTTCGTGAAGCTGGTGCAGGCCCTGGGCGTCAAGCCCGAGCGCACCCACGTGGTGGACCCCTACGAGCTGCCCACCCTGTTCAAGGTGCTGCGCCAGGAGACCAAGATCGAAGAGCCCTCGGTGATCATCACCAACCAGCCCTGCGTGCTCATCGACGACTACGAGAAGCACCAGCCCTACAAGGTGGTGGACGAGGCCTGCACCGGCTGCGGCAACTGCCTCGACGTGGGCTGCCCGGCCATCTTCGTCACCCGCCGCGACAAGGCGGTGAAGCCGAGCGGCAAGGAAGTGGACCTCGCCTTCGTGCGCATCGAGACCGCCGCCTGCACCGGCTGCGACCTGTGCGTGGAGACCTGCGCGCCCGACGCCATCGTCCACGCCGCCCCGACCCATTCCGTGAAGTTCCAGTGAGCCGAGCCGTGACCGACAAAGACGTGACCAACATCCTGGTGGTGGGCATTGGCGGCCAGGGTGTCATGACCGCCGCCGAGATCCTCGCCCAGACCGCCATCGTCCAGGGCTTCGACGTGAAGAAGACCGAGGTGGCCGGCATGGCCCAGCGCGGCGGCGTGGTGAGCTCCCACGTGCGCTTCGGGCCGAAGGTGCTCTCGCCCAAGATCGTGGCCGGCACCGCCGACATCCTGGTGGGCTTCGAGGCCGCCGAGGCCATGCGCTGGTCCGATCACCTGCGCCCCGGGGGCGTGGCCATGGTCAACACCCTGCGCCTGGAGCCGCCGGTGGTGTCGCTGGGCCTCTACGACTATCCCGAGGATCCCATCGGCGCCATGCGCGAGGCGGGAGTCAACGTCTACGCCTTCGACGCCGGCGCCATCGCCCTGGAGCTCGGCGACCTGCGCCTGGTGAACACCGTCATGCTGGGCGCCATCACCGACCACCTGACCTTCCCCACCGAGGTGCTGGAGGAGCAGATCGTGGCCCGCTTCCGCGCCCGCAAGCCGAAGCTGGTGGCCGCCAACGAGCAGGCCTTCGCCCGCGGCCGGGCCGCCGCCCGCGCCGCCGGGCGGGCCGAGGCCGCGACCGGGTGAGCGGAGTCATGGCGCATGCCGCCCGCCACCCCTTCGCCCCCACGGTGGACCCGACCCGGGTCGACCGCTGCGTGGAGCAGCTGGCCCGCGAGGGCTGCCAGGCCGTGCACGGCATCATCGAGCGGCTGGAGCGGGGCGAGGCCTACGGCTGCACCGCCGCCCTCAGCACCGCCGAGCGCCGCGCGGTGATCGGCGAGCTGAAGTCGGTGATGGCCCTCTACCAGAGCTGCCGCGCCGGCTGAGCCGCGCCGTGCCCCGGCACGGCGTCCCGCCGCCTCCGGTTCACGGGACTACTTGAACCGGTCATCCGATTTACTGCTGGAGAAGGCTTTTCGCGCCTGCTCCAGCCAGCCGGTCCGCACCGCCTCCCCCGGCCCGAATTCCGGCACGTACGGCTTGATGTCCAGCAGGGGAGTGCCATCGAGCATGTCCACGTTCTCGATGTGAAGCACCCCGTCCTCCACCCGGATCAGCCGGACGATGGAAAGCCCGATGGCATTGGGCCGCCGGGGCGCGCGGGTGGCGAACAGACCGCGCTCCCGGGTATCCACGTAGGGCACCACCCGCAGGCTGAAGCCGCGGCTGCGGTGGAAGTGGTAGAGCAGGACGATATGGGAGAAGCCGTCCAGGTCCCGCAGCCCGTCGCGATACGCCCCGAACACCTCCACGGTGCCCTTCACCCCCACCGCGCCGACGGGCTGGATGGGCGTCCCCTCGGGCTCCGTGTAGGGCGTGCGGATCACGCCGATGGGCTCGAACTCGATCTTCACTGAAACTTCCCGGCGGAAATGACGACTCGGCGTGCCGTCCGTAGAGGCCATTCTGTCACCGGAAGATCTATTTGGCATCCCCGGAAACGCGAACCGCCAGCGCTCGGCACGCGGTCAGGGAGCCAGGTGGCAACCTGCCTGGCGGGATGAATCCCGCCCTACGCCCTTCCGGCATGGATGCAAAGGCTGCGCCTCCGTCAGCTCCAGGCGCCCTCCAGCCCCGCGCCCGCCTCGCCCGCCAGCACCCGCGGCAGCGCCGCGCGGGCGTCCGGGCCCAGGAGACGCACCGGCACCCCGGCGGCGCGGGCGTAGCCCTCCAGCCGGGAGTCCACCAGGCCCCCGGCGCAGAGCGCGGCCAGGGGGCGGCTGCCGCTGCGCGGCAGGGGCGCCGACTTCACCAGCACCAGCCCCCGGGCCCCCAGCCGACCGGCGAGCCAGGCGGCCAGGGCGTCGGAGGTCATCGACCAGTCCCGGGGGATATCCGGGTCGGCCAGGGCCATGGCCGCCGGCAGCCACACGGCGCGGCGCCCGGCGGCGCGTGCGGCGCGCAGGGTTTCCGGGGTGTCGGCCGGGACCAATTCCGGGGCCAGGGCGCAGAGCATGCGCCCGTACTGCTCCATGGCCAGCAGCGCCAGGTGGTGGGCGTCGGCGTCGCCGAACCCCCAGCGGGCCTGGGCGGCGCGCACGGCGTCGGCGAAGGGGCCGCCGCCGGGCACCACCACCAGCGGCGCGGCGGCGGCCGTGATCGCCGCCAGCCAGGCCGGCAGCGCCCCGCCGCCCGCCAGGCTGCCGCCCAGCTTAACGACCCACATCGCGCAGCTCCGCGCCCTCCAGCAGCCGCAGCAGGGCCGCGGCCTTGTGGAAGGTCTCCCGGTACTCGGCCTCGGCCTCCGAGTCGGCGACGATGCCGCCCCCGGCCCAGAAGCTGACCCGGCCGCGCGCCTGCACCAGGGTGCGGATGACGATATTGGTGTCCATGGCGCCGTCGAAGCCGAGGTAGCCGATGGCGCCGCAATAGATGCCGCGCCGGTGGGTCTCCAGCTCCTCGATGATCTCCATGGCGCGCAGCTTGGGGGCGCCGGTGATGGAGCCGCCGGGAAAGCAGCCCCGCAGCAGCGCCAGCGCGTCCCGGCCCGGGGCCAGGCGGCCGGTGACGGTGCTCACCAGGTGGTGCACGGTGGCGTAGCGCTCCACCTCGAACAGCGCCGGGACCCGGACGCTGCCGAGCGCGCAGTTCCGGCCCAGGTCGTTGCGCAGGAGGTCCACGATCATCAGGTTCTCCGCCCGGTCCTTGGGGCTCGCCGCCAGCTCCGCGGCCAGCGCCGCGTCCCCGGCCGCGTCCGCCCCGCGCGGGCGGGTCCCCTTGATGGGCCGGGTCTCCACCGCGCCGTCGCGCACCTCCAGGAAGCGCTCGGGGGAGGCGCTGAGCACCCGGGCGTGGGGGGTGTTCAGGTAGGCGGCGAAGGGGGCCGGGTTGATGCGCCGCAGGCGCCGGTAGGCGCTCCAGGGGTCCCCCGCCACCGGGGCGGAGAAGCGCTGGGCGAAGTTCACCTGGTAGCAGTCGCCGGCGCGGATGTAGCGCTGGATGCGCTCGAAGGCGGCGCGGTAGTCCGCCGGTTCCAGGTTCGAGGCCACCGGCGCCCGCACCCGGAAGGGCGCGCGGGACGGCCCCGGGCGCGGGCGGCCCAGGAGCGCCGCCAGTTCCGGCCAGCGCCGGGCGGTGGCCGGGTCGCGCCCCTGCCCCGCCAGCCAGCTGCGCCGCTCGGCGTGGTCCACCACCAGGGCCCAGTCGTAGAGGCCCACGGCCATCTCCGGCAGCCCCTCGTCGTCCAGGGTCCGGACCGGCAAGCGTTCCAGGCGCCGCGCCAGGTCGTAGCCGAACCAGCCGATGGCGCCGCCGGCGAAGGGCAGCCCGGCGGGCGTCCCGCCGCGCGGGCCGAGCAGCCGGCGCAGCAGGTCGAAGGGATCGTCGGGCAGCAGCGCCACGCCGTCGGGGCCGCGCACCTCGGTGACCCCGCCCCGGGTCACCAGGGTGGCCATGGGA
>JAQVKR010000203.1 GCA_028694565.1 Gammaproteobacteria bacterium
TGGATCTCTTCCGGCGCATGCGGGCCGGCGAGTTCCCGGACGGCAGCCGCACCCTGCGGGCGAAGATCGACATGGCCTCGCCCAACCTGAACCTGCGCGACCCGGTGCTCTACCGGATCCGCCACGGAGTGATCCACCACCAGACCGGCGCCGAGTGGTGCATCTACCCGATGTACGACTACACCCATCCGCTGTCCGACGCCATCGAGGGCATCACCCACTCCATCTGCACCCTGGAGTTCGAGGATCACCGCCCCCTCTACGACTGGGCGGTGGAGCACGTCAGTGCCCCGGCGCGCCCGCGCCAGTACGAGTTCGCCCGCCTCAACCTCCAGTATGCGGTGATGAGCAAGCGCAAGCTCACCCGCCTGGTGCAGGAGGGCTTCGTCAGCGGCTGGGATGACCCGCGCATGCCCACCATCGCCGGCCTGCGCCGGCGCGGCTACACGCCGGCGGCGGTGCGTGATTTCTGCGAGCGGATCGGCGTCACCAAGTCCGACAGCACCACCGAGATGGGCGTGCTTGAAAACAGCGTGCGCGAGGACCTCGACCGCAGCGCTCCCCGGCGCATGGCCGTGCTGCGCCCGCTCAAGGTGGTGCTCACCAACTACCTGGCCCTGGCCGAGGAGTGGCTGGAGGCCGCCAACCACCCCAAGGATCCCTCCTTCGGCAGCCGCAGGATTCCCTTCTCCGCCGAGATCTGGATCGACCGTGACGACTTCCGCGAGGAGGCGCCCCGGAGCTACAAGCGCCTGGTGAGTGGGGAGGCGGTGCGTCTGCGCAACGCCTACGTCATCCGCTGCGACGAGGTGGTGAGGGAGCACAACGGCGAGATCTCCGAGCTGCGCTGCACCTGCTTCCCCGAGAGCCTGGAGGGCAATCCCGAGGGCATCAAGCCCCGCGGCGTCATCCACTGGGTCTCCGCCCGGCACGCCGTCGACGCCGAGGTGCGCCTCTACGACCGGCTTTTCAGCCAGCCCTTCCCCGGCAAGGGGGCGGAGGACTTCATCGAGCACCTCAACCCCGTCTCGCTCCAGGTTCTGGCCGGGTGCAAGCTCGAGCCCGTGCTCGCCGGCGCCGGCGCCGGCGATCGGTTCCAGTTCGAGCGCGAAGGCTACTTCTGCGTCGACAGCCGGGACAGCAGCGAGGGCGGGCTGGTCTTCAACCGGACCGTGACGCTGCGGGACTCCTGGGCGAAGCAGGAAGGGCGCTAGGAGCCGGCGATCCGGCGCCGGATGCGCTCTTGCCCGCCGCGGCCGCGCACCGGGATTTGCCGCGGCCGGGCCGGCGACCGGCGCCGGAATCATTGCAAACCATTGTCACCGGTGTTTGCCGCCGCAGCCCCCCTCTGCCATACATGGAGAGTGCCGGCCGCCGTGTCGGCGGCGGATGACCGGATGAGCCGCTCCCCGGGATGTCATCCCCGAGCCGCGGGGCGGGGGGGCGAGGATTCCAGGCGGGTGGACGACCATGCATATCCGGAAGGCGACCAGGGCGGACTGCCGGGCTCTCGCGGAGCTGGCGCTGATGGCCGGCGAGGGCATTCCGGCCTTTTTCTGGGCACAGGCGCAGCGGCCGGGCCAGGACATCATCGACGTGGGGAGCGAGACGGTGGCCTCGGAGGAGGCCAATTTCTCCTATCTCAATGCCCATGTGGCGGAGCTCGACGGGACGATCGCCGGGATGATGCTGGCCTATCGGCTGCCGGCAGGGGAGGCTGCCGAGGCGCTCGACGAGCTGCCGGAGTTCATCCGCCCGCTGGTGGAACTGGAGCAGTGCATGCCGGACAGCTTCTACATCAATATGATTGCGGCCTATCCCGGCTACCGGGGCCGGGGGGTCGGCACGGGGCTGCTGGGCGGTGTCGATCGGCTGGCCCGGGCGGCCGGCTGCTCCCTGGCGAGCATCGAGGTGTTCGAGCAGAACCAGGGTGCCCTCCGCCTCTACGAGCGCCTCGGCTACCGGGTCGTAGAACGGCGCGCCGTCGTTCCCCACCCGTGCCACCCCTATGCGGGCGATATCGTCCTGCTGACCCGGGCCGTGGTCTGACGCCGATGCCGGTCGCCAGCCCTTCGGCCCGCCCGCGGATGAACGTTCCACGGGATGCCGTGCGCCCATCGCCGCCGGGCCCCTCGGGCCGGATGAGCGGGAGCGGCCGGTCCGGCCGCGGCCCGGTGTTCGATAGCGCGGGGACACGCGATGCCGAGATTCACTGAATCCCTCGACGCGTGGGGGACGGAAGCCTTCGCGCAGACGCTGTGCCGGGAAATTGCGTGCCTCGGCCCCGCCGGACTGCCGCTTGCGGAGCTCAGCCCCCGTGGCGGCTATGCTGATTTCGGCGCCGTCACGGCGACGCTCCTGGGGGCGGCGGAGGAGGGGGACTCCATCCGGGTCAGCGTCGGCCTGTTCTACACCGAGACCGTGGGGAACTGCGGTTGCGGGGACGAGCCGATGGTGGAGAACGGCTACTGCGAGTTGCGGCTCCGCATTCGCAAGGCGACCGCCGAGGCGGAGTTCGAGGCCATGCCATGAGGCGGCGGCCGCCGCCGGCCCCGCCGAGGTTCGCCCTCTACCGCGCCCACGGCCTGGCGGCGGGCGCCGCGGATGGATTCACCCGCAATCCCCTGGGCACCGGGCGCACCCCGGCCGGCTGGCGCCGGAGGACGCCGTCCGGCCGCTGGTGCTCGTGGAGCCTTTCTGCGGACGCCGCACGGGCTTCCGGAAGGGAATGGGCGTCTGCGACAGGCCGATGATCCTGCGGGCGGTGACCATGTCGTCGGGCTGGGAGGCGAAGTCGCCGGCGGGCGGGAATCCGTCTGCAAGCGGTTACACTGGCGCGGAGTCTGTTTTCACCGGGAGGGGATACTGATGGGCGGCGGGGAAATCGTCTATCGCGAGTCGGCGGAGCCGGACGCGGCGGCGCTGGTGGCGCTCTACCGCGCCGTCGGCTGGTCGGCGGCGGAGAAGCCCGAGCGGCTGCGGCTGGGGCTGCTCAACTCCGACGCCCTGGTGACCGCCTGGGACGGGAAGCGGCTGGTGGGGCTGGGCAATGCCCTGTCCGACGGCCATCTGGTGGTCTACTATCCCCATCTGCTGGTGCATCCCGACTACCAGGGGCGGGGCATCGGCCGGCGCCTGGTGGAGCGGCTCATGGCCCGCTACCGCGGCTTCCATCAGCAGATGCTGGTGGCCGACGGCGACGCGGTGGAGTTCTACCGCCGCTGCGGCTTCGAGCGTGCCGGCAGCACCACGCCCCTGTGGATCTACGCCGGCACGGACCACTGATCCGGCGCCTGCGACGAAGTCCGGGGAGGGGGCGCGGTGCCTTCCGCGCGGGGCCGTGATTCCGCGCCGCGCGGCCCCGCGGCGCCACGGAGACCCGGTCGCGGCGGGCCGCCGGAAACGGTCGTAGGACGGTCATGCGGAGGGTTGACAGCCCTGAAAAGCTGGACCATAATGCGCGCCTCAACGCTACGGGGCTATAGCTCAGCTGGGAGAGCGCTTGCATGGCATGCAAGAGGTCGACGGTTCGATCCCGTCTAGCTCCACCAAGTTTCAGGGGGCCGGCCTAGCCGGCCCCTGTCGTGTTGAAGCGGCACCACGTCCCCTTCGTCTAGAGGCCTAGGACACCGCCCTTTCACGGCGGCGACAGGGGTTCGACTCCCCTAGGGGACGCCATCAAAAATCAATAGGTTATCAATCTTATCGCTGATAATCGAAGAGATTTCAGTAAGATTTCGGAAAAACCCAGCTACTGTGCCGGGTTTTTTTATGCCTACTGCCTAGACTCAGGCTTTCGGTTGTTGCATATCGTAGCGATGAAGCATCAGACGGGTTCGAGCCTCATCGTCAAAAAAAGTTGAACAATACAATTTGTATTTGTCTATACTTCTGCCCATGAGAAATAGCTCGGAATTCCGGGCTTTTTCCACGTCTAAATCGTGGAAACACAATATGTTGTGATGTTTTGGTTTTCGGTACTAGATATTGTGCCGTAGTGCGGGAGAGGGGTCACAATGAAAGCTAAGGACCTGGTCTTGCGTTGTTATCTAGAACGCGAAAACGACGGTTCGTGGTTTGCCATCTGTTTAGACCTGAACCTATATTGCCGAGCTGATTCTAGCCAGGAAGCAAGGAACAAGCTTCACTCAATCATTCGGGATTACATCGTGGAAGCTGTTTCTGAAGACTCGGAGTACTTTAGCGACTTAATTCCACGCAGGGCGCCTGCATATTTTTGGCTCCGCTACTACATGATCGCTCTTGTGCATCGTTGTAGGAACGCGGCCAACGGTTTCCGATTTTTTGAGCACCTGCCGCTTCGTCCTGCGTAGTGGTTGAACTGTTCCGGCGCTTCAAACCAATGCCCTGTGGCAAGGCTCGCAGGGCATTGCGTTTATTGGGCTTCAACGAAGATAAAGGTAAAGGTACTTCCCACCAGCAGTGGAGAAAAGTCGTTAAAGGGCATTTGTTTAAAGTGACACTGGATTGCCACAAGGGTGAGGTGAAGGCCAAGGATGTCCGTAGCATGATCGCTCAGGCTGGCGTGACGGCCAAAGAATTCTATGAAGCATCCGAGAACGTTAAAGGCGAGCCAAAAAGTCACGCCGATTTGTCAGATTGCTAGTGATCAACATTAGGGCAGTCCGATGGCTGCCGGCGCGCGGCGGCGACAGGGGTTCGACTCCCCTAGGGGACGCCATTTTCCGCGTTCGCGAACCCCCCCGTCCCGATCGACCCGCACGCCCCGAAGCATCGCCATGCGCAGCGGTGGCGGCATCTCCGCCACGCCATCCCCGTTCCGGCGCCTCCACGGCGGCGCGGCGCGGATTCCCCGCGCATCGGCGCATTACGCCCGCCGCCGTTTTCGGGGTCGCGATAAAGGTTCCGGCCCCCATCCGGGGCGTTCTCGCCGCTCTCCGTCGAGGGTGGGGCCCCGGCGGCGTTTTCACCGGGCGGGACGGGCGCGGGGCTTGCGCCCCGCGCCCGCGAGTCGGCTCACCGCCGTCGCTTCAGATGGCCTTCTTGCAGAAGTACCAGTCGGTGCACTCGTAGCCCTCGGCCTCGCGGGCCGCGGCCTGGGCGGCGGTGGCCGGCGGCGGCACGATGACCTTGTCGCCGGGCTGCCAGCCCTCGGGGGTGGCCACGCCGTGCTCGTCGGAGGTCTGCAGGGCCTTCACCAGCCGCAGGAACTCCGGAATGGAGCGGCCGTTGGTCATGGGGTAGTAGACCATGGCCCGCAGGTTGCCCCTGGGGTCGATGATGAAGGTGGCGCGCACCGCGGAGGTGTCGCTGGCCCCGGGCTGGATCATGCCGTAGGCCCGGGCCACCTGCATGGACAGATCGGCGATGATCGGGAATCCGATCTCCACCCCGAACTTCTCCTTGATGTTCCGCTCCCAGGCGATGTGGGAGAAGGTGCTGTCGATGGACAGCCCCAGCAGTTCGCAGTTCAGGGCCTGGAACTGCGCCTGGGCCTTGGCGAAAGCCACGAACTCGGTGGTGCACACCGGGGTGAAGTCCGCCGGATGGGAGAAGAGCACCAGCCACTTGCCCTCGTAG
>JAQVKR010000204.1 GCA_028694565.1 Gammaproteobacteria bacterium
TAGACAGGCGGGTTCTGACGGGCGACGGCCTCGAGGAGCCCATCGCCGAAGTCCTCGACGAACTGCGACAGGGGAATGATGTTTTCAATGTTGCCCATGGTGTGCCTCCAACGGTTGAGAAGAAGCCGGGGGCATGCCACCCCTTCCGGGGTGTGCGCCCCGGCGGGGATGTGGATGGGGAGCGCGAACAGCGCTCTAGTTTTCTAGTCTCACCAACGTGGAGCTAGGCGGTCGGACGATAGGCGTCGTATCCGCGAATCGATGTGTGTTCCACATGGCGCTCTTCAAAGGTCACCGGCTCGCCGGCAGCCTCCTTCGCGCGCATGAACGTGGAGAGATCGCAGTCCTCCTCGAGAAACACGAGGTCACCTCGCTGGTACGAGTACGGGGTGATCTCCCGGGCGATGCCCAGGCGCGTGATCTCGGCCCTCCGGACATGAAGCCAGCCGTGTCCGGGGTCCTGCTCGTAGATGTAAGCGGATTGCATGGTGCAGCTCCTCGTATGGAGCCGGAGACGCACCGATCCCCTGGCGGGGTGGTGTGTCCCCGGCCGGGTTGAAGAAAGGACGATGAAAGGATGGATCGAGGCCCCGAGGGGCCCGCACCTCCGCCCGATCCGAAGGTGCTTCGAGGGCGCGACTGAACCGCAGTCGCCACGGTTGAAAACCTTTCCGCGGAGCCCGGCCCGGCCAGACTCCGGGGAAAGGCCCGTCCCCCGCAGGGGACGGGCGGGGTGTCAACGCTCCGGCATCGCATCCAGCGCCGCTTCAAGGGCCTCATCCACATCGGCCCAGTCCACCGAGCCGCCGCGATCCTCGCCACGGCGGTAGGCCTCCACCAGCAGGGCCGCCGCCCGGAAGGCGGCATTCTGCCGGCGGATCGCCTTCACGCTGGCATCCGGCGCCGGCCAGTCCGCCGAGGCTTCGATTGCCTGCTCCACGGTGAAGCACAACACCTGACCTGAGTCCCCCTCCTCCTCGAAGTCATCGAGAAGCAAGGGAACCGCCGCCGTGTCCTGCCAGATCTCACCCTCATTGAACAGCCGCTCCGCCTTGGACACCGCGGCTTCGGCGTCAGCGGCCTCGATGCCCACCTGCACCCGGTGCGTGTAGGGCAGTTCGTACTGAATGACATACTTCATCGTCTCGCCCTCCGTCACTGGATGGTCAGGATCCGGCTGTAGGTGGGGCTCCCCGCGGTGAAGTCGATGGCGCGGATCACCGGAACGAACCGGTCCGTGTGGATGCGGGTCTCGGTGACCGCTCCGGTCCGCTCGTTCACTTCGGTCTCCACCTTCACCTCCTTCTCCTTGTGGGTGTCGCCCTTGACCACGAAGGTCCGCCCGTCCTGCGAGCGGACCACGCCGGAGATCTGACCCGCGGCCAGCGCGAGGGCCAGGTGCCAGCGGGACAGGGCCCGCAATGGCCGCCGGCGCTCCCTGGCGTGCGCCTGGAAGGTGATGCCAAAGCGATCCCACAGGGTCGGGCCGCTCCGCGCCACCTCCTCGGCCAGCTGGCGGGCGTCCAGGCGCACGGTGAAGAAGCGGGGCTCGCCGCGGGGCGCCGGCGGCACGCGGTAGGGCGCATCCATCCAGGACCCGGGCAGCGGCAGGGCCATGACGTCACCCTTGCCCACCGCCGCCAGCAGCTCGCGCGTCTCCGCATCCACCGCACCATCAACCCGCTTGCGGACCCCGAACACCACCACCTGCTGGAACCGGTCGGTGACAGCCCGGAAGACGCGCAGGCGCGTGAAATGGCGCATGAGCCAACCGGCGAACTCCACATCGAGGGCATAGCCCGGGACAATCAGGACCAGGACACCGCCGAACTGGAGCGTCCCGACGGTCCGTTCGTAGAAGAGCTTCTCGAGGCGCTTGCGCCCCTTCCACTTGGCCGCCGAGGCGGCGGCCTGGTCGGCGACCAGATCGCCGTAGGGCGGGTTGAGCCACAACAGGCCGAACTGCCGGGGCTGAACCACCGTGTCCATGAGATCGCCATGGATGCAGCGGTCCAGCAGGGACTTGGCGTGCCAAGCCCGCTCGGCGTCATACTCCACGCCGAAGGACTCCACCGCGCCCTCGCCCAAAGCACCCAGATGATGGGCGGTCTCGGCGAGCGCCGTGCCCTCCCCGCAGCAGGGATCGAGAATCCGCATCGGGGCGTCCGCCGGCTGCAGCGCCGACAGAATCCGCTCGAGGGTCGCCTCGTCAGTCGGGAAATAGCCGTTCTTGATGAAATTGCGCGCCAGGCGCTGAAACATGAGAGCCATGAGTTTCTCCTCGGCTGTGTCGTTGAAAGCCCGGGGAGACGGCGCCCCGCGGGGGGCGCACGACTCCCCGCGGGGTGAGTAGATGGAGGGACCCCGGCGACACTTGGCCGGCCGGGGTCCCTTGACTATCGTTGGCGTCGAAAGGCGTTACCCCAGCCATGCTGGGACCAGTCGACACCGCCTTTGGTTGAGCGGAGCAGGCACCGCTGTTCCTGGGCCGCCTCCTGGCCCGGATGGCCCGCCAGGATGTGCTTTCGGCCGCAGATGCGGCACGCCCGCCATTGCGGGCCGGTCAGACGCTCCATGGCCCCCTCCTCAGACGAGACCGCGCTCGGCCATGCTCACCACCTCCATGCCGCCCACCACCAGGTGGTCGAGGAGGCGGACATCCACCAGCGCCAGCGCATCGCGCAGCCGCCGGGTGATGTTGCCGTCCGCCGTGCTCGGCTCGGGAACTCCCGAGGGGTGGTTGTGGGCCACGATCAGCGCCGCGGCGTTGTGCCGCAGCGCCGCCTTGACCACTTCGCGCGGATGAACCGAGGCGCCGTCGATGGTGCCGAAGAAGAGCTCCTCGTAGGCAATGAGACGGTGCCGGTTGTCGAGGAACAGCACCGAGAACACCTCCCGCTCCCGCTCGGAGAGCTTGAGTGCGAGAAAGCGCCGGGAGTCCGCGGGGCTTCCAAATTCGACACTGCCGTCCGCCCGGTAGCTCAGGCGCTTCTCTAGCACCCGGCAGGCGTAGTTGATGACCTCATCATCGGACAGCTCGATGATGGAGACAGGGTTGGACATGGGACACCTCCGTGCAGAACAGGCCGGGAGGCGCCCCGGCCGGGGAGCGTTTCCCCGGCGGGATTGAAGACAGATTTGACGCTGGACCAAGGCCTGAAGACCCGCACCTCCTCCTGGTCCGAAGATGCTTTCGGAGCACCGCGTTTCCCACGCGGCCAGGGTTGAAAACCATGCGGCTATCCGGGGGTTCACCGATGACCTCGGCAAACCCCCGGTCCCTGCTCATGAAGCCTTCAGCTGGGCGAACCGTTCGGCCAGTCGCCACAGGGCGCGGTTGAGGCGAACATCCTCGTTCACCGAGTTGACCGCCCGGGTCCGCATCCGCCGGCCGCTCCGGGAGCGGCCCCGGATGCCGCCCTTCAGCAGGTTCTCCTGCACCCGGTTGTAGGCGGACCAGAGATCGGCGCCCGCGTCATCCCTGCGGCGCGCCTCCAGGAGCTGGACGGGGCGCACGGGGCTGCTTTGCGACCACTCCTCCCCGTAGCGCACCTCGAGAGCCGCCTCGGCGAACAACGCCTCCTCCCGCTCGTCGAGCCGGGTGGAGCGGAACTGATCCACCGAGGCGGCGATCCGCGGCACCTCCTCGATGAGCTCGTAGGAGCCCTCGATGATGTCGTCCACCACGTTCTTGCCGTGGCGCACGCGGATGCCGCCGAACTCCCCGATGGGACAGACCATCCCGTTGGAGCAGACCAGGCGGAACAGCCCCACATCCAGCTGGTAGGCCGAGCTGCGGTCGTGGCTGTTGGTCAGCACCAACTCGGCGACGGAGTCGCCCACCTGGATGGGCCGATCAGACTGGCGGAACCGCACCAGGTGGCGCGTGAACTCCCGCCTCCCCTCGTCCCGCACCCGGGTCTGCTGGGCACGAACCGGGTACCAGCCCTGCTGGCGGAAGGCCTCGATGACCTGGATGGTCGGTACGAAGCCGTAGCGGCCGGACACCTTATGGTGGGGCGCTTCCGCGAAGATGGAGGGAGCGACCCGCATCAGCCGGTCGTTGGACAGTGTGATCATGGACATGGCGTGTCTCCTTGGTGGAACTGAAACCAGGACACACCTCGCCCTTGGCAGGGAGGTGTGTCCCCTGCAGGGTTGAAGAAAGGACGGTGAAAGGATGGATCGAGACCCCAAGGGGTCCGCGCCTCTGCCCGATCCGGAGGCGCTTCGAGGGTGCGACTGAACCGCAGTCGCCACGGTTGAAAGCCTTTCCGCGGAGCCCGGTCAGGTCGGACCAGGCGCCGGGGAAAGGCCCGTCCCCCGGCAAGGAGGACAGGCATGCCGTCAGGGCGATGGCTTCATGTAGGCCGCCATCTTGCCGGCGATCTCGCGGGCCACACCCTGCCACGCCGCGGGGGACACCGGACCTCCCTCCATCGCGGCCAGCTCATCGGGCGTGGCCTTCGCCACGGCCTCGGCGTGTTTGACCACCGCATCCACCACGAACACCTGCGACAGGGCGCCGTAGGCCGAGAACTCCATTACATCGACAATCCGCTCCACATTGGTCTTGCACATGGACGTTGCTCCTTGTCCGAATCGTGAAAGGGGCCCACCCCACGAACGGAGTGGGCGGTGATCATCAGGCCGCGGCGGACTTCGTCGCCTCCGGCTCCAGCGTCAGGCGCCCGATCCGCACCAGCCGGGATACGTGCATCTCCACCGCCTCGCGATCGGACAGGTCGAGCCGCCAGGCGCCAACCTGGTAGCCGGGCAGCCGCTCCACCCAGCCGTACTCCCGACACAGCGCCAGCAGCTCGGCGCTCCAGTGCTCGAGCACCGGAACCCACAGGGTCTGCCGGAGCAGCGCCCACAGCCGCTCCTCGATGCACGCCTCCGGCTCATCCCGG
Source organism: Gammaproteobacteria bacterium (assembly GCA_028694565.1). Classification (GTDB taxonomy): domain Bacteria; phylum Pseudomonadota; class Gammaproteobacteria; order DSM-26407; family DSM-26407; genus Thioalbus. Next base: position 4,914 of record JAQVKR010000204.1, read on the forward strand.
TGGAGCAGCAGGGCCCGGCCGTTGGCCCGGTCGGGCTCCACGGCCAGGCGGTCATAGAGCCAGGCGTGTACGAGTTCGCCGAAGACCGTACCGCTCCGGCGGGCCGTGGTCTTGACCAGCCGATCGGCGTCGATGGACGTGACCAGGCACGCCCCGTCCCGGCCGCGCTGCCCAATCCGGAAGGAGCGAAGACCGCCCTCCCGCTCGGATACCGACAGCCGGGCGAAGAACTCCTGCAGCGCCGTGTCACGGCCCCAGAGGGAGAGAAAGTGCGGCGCGCCGTCGTCGATCAGGTGGGCGTCGCAGAAGATGCCCGGCACTCCGGATAGCTGAAGCATGGTGTTGCCTCCTCGGTAAAGCGCGCCGGGGCCGCCACCCGCCGGGGCGCGCACCCCGGCGGGTTGGTGAATCGTTCAGCTGCTAGTAGGGCACATCCCTGCCGAGGCTGAACGGGAAGATGACGTAGGCTGACTCAAGGCGCCCGAGCTCGTTGGGCACGAGGGTCCGGGCCACGCGTATGTCACCCTCGGGACAGCGCGCACGCATCACTTCGACGCACGCATCGGCACCCGCCTGCGACCACGCATAGGCAACGCCGGCCCGAGTTCCGTTGGAGTCCATG
>JAQVKR010000205.1 GCA_028694565.1 Gammaproteobacteria bacterium
AGGCGGACCCGCTCCCGTTGCACCGGGCCCGCGCGGCCGTGACAACGGCATCCGGGACTGGCAGCATGGCATCCAGCCCAGCCCACACCGCACCCGCCATGCCGCTCCAGCTCCCCGCCGTCCTCGTCCTCGCCGCCCTGCTGCTGGCGGGGGCGCTGCTCATCGCGGCGCTGCGCAGCTGGCGCCGCCGCCGCTGGCTGCAGGGCGGCCGCCGCGGCATGGGCGCCCTGGTCCTGCTGGGGTTGGCGCTGCTGGCCGGCGCGGTCGCGGCCAACCTGCACACCTACCGCCGACTCACCGCCGAGCGGCCGGTGGCGACCCTCGCCTTCGCCGCCGCCGGACCGGATCGCTTCGAGGCCCTGCTCACCCTGCCCGGGGGCGACAGCGCCGTCTACCCCCTGGAAGGCGACGAGTGGCAGCTGGACGCACGGGTATTGACCTGGCGCGGGCCCGCGCGGCTGCTCGGCCTGGACAATCTCTACCGCCTGGAGCGCCTCAGCGGCCGCTGGCGGGACCCGGACCGGGAGCGCACCGGCCCCCGCAGCGTCCACCCCCTCGCCGAAACCGCCGGACTCGATCTCTGGGCCCTGGCCCGCGAGCACGGACGCTGGCTGCCCTGGGTGGACGCGGTCTACGGCAGCGCCGCCTACCTGCCCCTCAGCGACGGCGCCCGCTACGCGGTGGCTCTCGGCCCGAGCGGCCTCCTCGCCCGCCCCCTCGACCCCGCCGCCGAGGCGGCCGTGCGGGGCTGGCGGGAACAACGCCGCTGAAAAGCCAAAGGGCGCCGCGGTTCGGCGTTGATTACCCGAGCGGAGGAGTCCGCCGGCCGATGCCGGATTCGGCCGCGCCAGCACCGATGCCCTCCACACGCCACGGAACGGCATCAACGCCGATGGCGCCAATCCGCGGCTGGCGCTTTTCCCGCCCGGCCGGGCCGGGATCCGGCGACTCGCCCGCGCCACTGGCGGTGGTATGATCCCTGCCTGTCCCAGATCGCCGGTTGCCGTCCATGTCCTCCTCTCCGATGCGTGACATTCCCCGCGTGGGCTTCGTCAGCCTGGGCTGTCCCAAGGCCCTGGTGGACTCCGAGCACATCCTGACCCGGCTGCGGGCCGAGGGTTACCACGTGGCCCCCGACTACCACAGCGCGGATCTGGTGGTGGTGAACACCTGCGGGTTCATCGACGCGGCGGTGGAGGAGTCCCTGGACGCCATCGGCGAGGCCCTGGCAGAGAACGGCCGGGTCATCGTCACCGGCTGCCTGGGCGCGAAGGGCGACACGGTGCTGGAGCACCACCCCCAGGTGCTGGCGGTGACCGGGCCGCACGCCGCGGACGAGGTGATGGAACACATCCACGATCACCTGCCGCCGCCGGCGGATCCCTACACCAGTCTGATACCGCCCCAGGGCCTGAAGCTCACGCCGCGCCACTACGCCTACCTGAAAATCTCCGAGGGCTGCAACCACCGCTGCACCTTCTGCATCATCCCCGGCCTGCGCGGCGACCTGGTGAGCCGGCCCGCGGGCGAAGTGCTCGTCGAGGCGGAGCACCTGGCGGCCGCCGGGGTGCGGGAGATCAATGTCATCTCCCAGGACACCAGCGCCTACGGCCTCGACCTGAAGTACCGCACCAGCTTCTGGAACGGCCGCCCGGTGAAGACCCGGATCACCGAGCTGGCCCGCGCGCTGGGCGACCTGGGCGCCTGGATCCGACTGCTCTACGTCTATCCCTACCCCCACGTGGACGAGCTCATCCCGCTGATGGCCGAGGGGCGCATCCTCCCCTACCTGGACATGCCCCTGCAGCACGCCAGCCCGCGCATCCTGCAGCTGATGAAACGCCCGGCCCACGCCGAGAACGCCCTGGCGCGGATCCGGGCCTGGCGGGAAACCTGTCCCGGGCTGACCCTGCGCAGCACCTTCATCGCCGGCTTCCCCGGCGAGACCGAGGACGACTTCCGGCAGTTGCTCGAGTTCATCGAGGCGGCGGAGCTCGACCGGGTGGGCTGCTTCACCTACTCCCCGGTGGAGGGAGCGGCGGCGAACGCCCTGCCCGACCCCGTTCCCGAGGAGGTGAAGGCCGAGCGCCGCGACCGGCTCATGGAACTGCAGGCCGACATCAGCGCCCGGCGCCTGGCGCGCCGTCTCGGCCGGCGCATCGAGGTGCTGGTGGACGCGGTCACCGAGGACGGCGCGGTGGCCCGCAGCGCCGCCGACGCGCCGGAAATCGACGGCGTGGTCCTGGTGGAGGACGGCCACGGCCTGGAGCCCGGCGCCCGGGTGGAGGTGACCGTCACCGACACCGGCGAATACGACCTCTGGGCACGGATCGACCCCGACGCCGCGTGACAGGGATTGCCTGATTCCACCACGAAGGCACGAAGGACACGGCGAAAATCCTGGAACCCCGCACCCGCTGGCCATAAGCAAAGACTATCGCTCCGCCCGGAGATTTATTGGCAATCCACCGGGGCGGGCGGCATACTGATTTCCACTCAAAATCGTGGCGACATCATAACTTATTGATGTCAAAGAACTTACAAAGAATTTAGAGGGAGGGGGAGATGTCCGAGAAGCACCCCGTTATCGCTATTACCGGTTCTTCCGGCGCCGGCACCAGCACGGTCAAGACCGCATTCGAGCACATGTTCTTCCGCGCGAACCTGAAATCCGCGGTGGTGGAGGGCGACTCCTATCACCGCTTCAACCGCGCGGAGATGAAGGCGGCCGTGGCCAAGGCCGAGGCGGAGGGCGGCAGCCTCAGCCATTTCGGACCGGAGGCCAACGTCTTCGACAAGCTCGAGGAGCTGTTCCAGACCTATGGCGAAACCGGTACCGGCCAGCGCCGCTACTACCTCCACAACGAGGACGAGGCCGATCAGCACAACGCCCGCCTCGGCACCAGCTGCAAGTCCGGCGAGTTCACCCCCTGGGAGGACATCGAGCCGGACACCGATCTCCTCTTCTACGAGGGACTGCACGGCCTGGTGAAGGATGGTGACGTGGACGTCTCCCGCCACGTGGACCTGGGCGTGGGCGTGGTGCCCATCGTCAACCTGGAGTGGATCCAGAAGATCCACCGCGACGCCAAGGAGCGGGGCTACTCCGCCGAGGCCATCGTGGACACCATCCTGCGGCGCATGCCCGATTACGTGAACTACATCACCCCGCAGTTCTCGCGCACCCACGTGAACTTCCAGCGCGTGCCCACGGTGGACACCTCCAACCCGTTCATCGCCCGCGACATTCCCACGCCGGACGAGAGCTTCGTGATCATCCGCTTCCGGGATCCGAAGGGGGTGGACTTCCCCTACTTCCTGAGCATGGTCCACGACTCCTTCATGTCCCGCCGCAACACCCTGGTGGTGCCGGGCGGCAAGATGGGCTTCGCCATGGAGGTGATCCTCGAACCCATCGTCCACGACCTCGTGGAGAAGAGCCAGAAGGCACGCGGCTGATGCCATACCGGTCCCCGGCCGCCCGGCCGGGGACCTCCCTGCAAGACCGCGACAGGCCGGACTCGCAGCATTTTTCGCGCCCGGTCCTTCCGTCGTTTCCCTCCGTATTATCCCCGCCGGAAATAGCCGGTTTCTCGGTTTAATCCCGTAAATCCTGTGAATCCTGTCTATTCAGATCATTTTTCACCGGTTCACAACGCCCGAGCGGCGGGTAGAATGGGCGGCTGAACCCGCTGACAGGCTACGGAGCACGCCCCATGGATTGCATCTTCTGCAAGATCGCCGCCGGAGAGATTCCCGCCGACAAGGTCTACGAGGACGACCACGTCCTGGCCTTCCACGACATCAACCCCCAGGCCCCGCTGCACGTGGTGATCATCCCCAGGCGCCACATCGCCACCATCAACGACATTGGCGAGGCGGACGCCGATCTGATGGGCCGGCTGTTCCAGGCCGCGAAGGCCATCGCCGCCCGGGAAGGGGTGGCCGAGGACGGCTACCGGCTGGTGGTGAACGTCAACCGCGGCGGCGGCCAGGTGGTGTTCCACATCCACATGCACCTGATGGCCAAGCGCCCCTTCGGCTGGCCCGCCGGCTGAGCGATTCAACCCACGGAAGAGAAAAGACAGTTAATAGACAGGATTCACAGGATATGGAGAGCCAGCCTCTCGGCCGGTCCGGCATCTATTGCGCGGTGCGTCGAGTGCAGGGACCGTCCGCGTGAAGGCAATCACCGGAAAATCCCGTCACTCCCGTAAATCCCGTCTATTCAAGCCGTTCTTGGTCACAAGGTCTTGATGAAGACCTTGGAGTTGCGCTTGTAGTTGTAGAGCGCCTGGCGGCTCATGGGCAGCTCGCTGAGGGAGCCCGGCGCGAAGCCGCGCTCCTGGAACCAGTGCGCGGTGCGGGTGGTGAGCACGAACAGCCGCCGCACACCCTGGGCGCGGGCCTGGCGCTCGGTGCTGTGCAGCAGCTCGTCGCCGCGGCCGCCGCCGCGGTAGTCGGGGTGCACGGCGAGACAGGCCAGCTCCCCCAGCGCCTCCTCCGGAAAGGCGTAGAGGGCCGCGCAGCCCACCACCATCCCGTCGCGCTCGGCGACGGTGAAGTGGTCGATCTCCATCTCCAGCAGCTCGCGCGAGCGCCGCACCAGCACTCCGCCCTCCTCCAGCGGCCGCAGCAGCTCGATGAGCCCGCCCACGTCGTCGATGTTCGCCCGCCGCAGGGCGTCATAGGAATCGGAGTTGATGAGCGTGCCCACCCCGTCGCGGGTGAACAGCTCCCGCAGCAGGGCCCCGTCGATGCGCCGGCTGATGAGGTGGCTGCGGCGCACGCCGGAGCGGCAGGCGTAGATGCCCCCCACCACCGCCCGGGCCACATCCTCGGGCAGCGCGCGGCCGCTCTCCAGCACCCGCTCCGCCTGGGCGGGCGAAAGCTCGCGCACCACCTCGCCCGAGGGGTCCAGCAGGCCCGCGCTCTCCACCAGGCACAGCAGCTTGTCCGCCTTCAGCTCCACCGCCACCGCCGTGGCCACATCCTCGGCGCTCAGGTTGAACACCTCGCCGGTGGGCGAGTAGCCGAGCGGCGAGAGCAGGGCGATGGCGTTCTCGGCGAGAATGCGCTCGATGGCGCGCACGTCCACCCGGCGCACCTCGCCGGTGTGCGCATAGTCGACGCCGTTGCGCACGCCCAGCGGCCGCGCGGTGACGAAATTTCCCGACGCGACCCGGATGCCGGCCCCGGCCATGGGCGAGTTGGCCAGCCCCATGGAGAGCAGCGCCTCGATCTCCACCCGCACGGTCCCCGCCGCCTCCTTCACGCCCACCAGGGCCTCGGCGCTGGTGACCCGCAGGCCGTCCCGGTACTGGATCTCGGTGCCGCGGGCGCGCAGGCGCTCCTCGATCTGGGGCCGCGCCCCATGCACCAGCACCAGGCGCACGCCGAGGGAGTTGAGCAGGGCGATATCGTGGATGAGCGCGGGAAAAGTGGGATCGGCCACCGCCTCGCCGCCGAACAGCACCACGAAGGTCCGGCCCCGGTGGGCGTGGATGTAGGGAGCCGAGCTCCTGAAGCTCTC
>JAQVKR010000206.1 GCA_028694565.1 Gammaproteobacteria bacterium
CGCCGCGCTCCGCGCCACCAGCGCCTCGAACCGGGCCGCCTCGGCCGCCCCGAGCTCCCGTTCGCCGAACGCGCGCAGCCAGGCCCGGCTCCGCCCGAGCACGTGGGCCAGCAGCACCTCGGCATCCAGCGCCGGGCTCCCGCCGCGCTGCGCTAGGCGCGCCCGGGCCCGGGCCAGGGCCGCCTCGACGCTGGTGGGCCGCGCCGCGCCGCTCACCGCCCGTCACCGCCGTCCCGGGGCCCGCCCCAGGCCAGCCCCGGCGCGCACTCCGGCCAGCCGTAGCCCCAGCGCCAGGCGAAGGGGGTGCAGGGGCCGCCGCCGAGGCGCACGGCCGCGAACATCACCTCGGCGGCCAGCTCGAAGGCCGCGCTCACCTGCGCGGGCGGGACATCGAGCCGCCGGGCCAGCTCCGCCGCCCGGGTCCGGCCGGTGTCCGCAACGCAGGCCCGCAGTCCGCGATCGGCCTCCAGCCGGCGGGCCACCCCGTCGCGTGCCGGGCCGCGCCAGTAGGCGAGATCATGGGCCACGCAGCAGGCCTCCCAGGGCGGGCGATCGCCCAGGGCGCGCCCGAACGCCGGCAGCCGCCCGGCCAGGACCGTCCAGCCGGCGGACAGCCCGCCGCTGCAGCCGTCGGTGGTGAAGGGGGCAAGGCGGGTGTCCGCGCGCGCCTGCACCGCGGCCAGGGCGGTCATGGCGCGCGCCTCGAGGACGTTGACGGGATCGGCGGCGGCCTCCACGGCCAGCGCCATGAACAGCCCCGCGGCGAGGAGGCGGGGGAGCATGGCGGCGGGGCGGGCGCGGGTCACGCCTCGCCGGCGAGGGCGGCCAGCTGATCGGCCTGGTACTCGCTGATCAGCGGGTCGATGACCGGGTCGAGCGCGCCGGCCATGATCTCCTCCAGCTTGTACAGCGTGAGGTTGATGCGGTGGTCGGTGAGCCGGCCCTGGGGGAAGTTGTAGGTGCGGATGCGCTCGGAGCGATCGCCGCTGCCCACCAGGCTCTTGCGGGTGGCCTGCTGCTCGCTGCGCTGGCGTTCGCGCTCGGCCTCCAGCAGCCGGGACGCCAGCAGCGACATGGCCCGGGCCCGGTTCTTGTGCTGCGAGCGCTCGTCCTGGCACTCCACCACCATGCCCGTGGGCAGGTGGGTGATGCGGATGGCCGAGTCGGTCTTGTTCACGTGCTGGCCGCCGGCCCCGGAGGCGCGGTAGGTGTCGATGCGCAGATCCGCCGGGTTGATGGGGCTGGCCTCCACCGCGTCCACCTCGGGCAGCACGGCCACGGTGCAGGCGGAGGTGTGGATGCGCCCCTGGCTCTCGGTCTCCGGGACCCGCTGCACGCGATGGGCGCCGGACTCGAACTTCAGCCGCGAATAGGCGCCCTGGCCGACCACCCGGGCGATCACCTCCTTGTAGCCCCCGTGCTCGCCCTCGCTCTCGCTCAGCACCTCCACGTCCCAGCCGCGGATCTCGGCGTAGCGGCTGTACATGCGCAACAGGTCGCCGGCGAACAGCGCGGCCTCGTCACCGCCGGTGCCGGCGCGGATTTCGAGAAAGATGTTGCTGCCGTCGTGGGGATCGCGGGGCAGCAGCAGCCGGCGCAGCTCCAGCTCGAGCGCCTCGGCGCGCTCCGCCGCGGCGCGCAGCTCCTCGACGGCCAGCTCCCGCATCTCGGGATCGGCGAGCAGCTCGCGGGCGGAATCCCGGGCCGCGCAGGCCTCGCGCCAGCCGCGGAAGCAGCCCATCACCGGCTCCAGCTGGGCGTACTCCATGGACAGGCCGCGGAAGCGCCCCTGGTTGCCGATGACCTCCGGGTCGGAGAGCAGGGCCGAGACCTCCTGGAATCGCTCGGAGAGTGACTCCAGCTTGTGCAGTACGGAGGGCTGCATGTCAGTCTTCGTCGGCCTTGACGCCGAGCAGCTCGGAGGCGAACTCGATCAGTTCCGCGCGTTCGTCGTAGCCGGCCTGGCGCAGGGTCACCGAGGGCCGGTGCACCAGCTTGTTGGTGAGTCCGCGGGCCAGCAGGTAGAGCACCTGCTCCGGATCGTCGCCGCGGGCCAGCAGCCGCCGGGCCTTGTCCAGCTCCTGGTCGCGCAGCCGTTCGGCCTCGCTGCGGTAGGCGCGGACCAGGTCCACGGCCTTGAGCGAGCGCAGCCAGCCCATGAAGTGGGCGCTCTGCAGGCTGACGATCTCCTCGGCCTGGGCGGCGGCCTCGCGCCGCGACTCCTGGTTCTCGCGGATGACCTCCTGGAGATCGTCCACGGTGTAGAGATAGACGTCGTCCAGCTCCGCCACCTCGGGCTCGATGTCCCGCGGCACGGCGATGTCCACCATGAACATGGGCCGGTGCTTGCGCGCCTTGAGCGCCCGCTCCACCGATCCCTTGCCCAGGATCGGCAGGGGGCTCGCGGTGGAGGCCACCACGATGTCCGCCTCCTCCAGGTGGGCCGGCAGCTCGTCCAGGGGGATGGCGTAGGCCCCGAACTCCCCGGCCAGGAGATGGGCCCGCTCCAGGGTGCGGTTGGCGATGATCATGCGCGCCACCCCGTGCTCGTGCAGGTGGCGGGCGGCCAGCTCGATGGTCTCGCCGGCGCCGATGCACAGCGCCGTGGTCTCGGACAGATCGGAGAAGATCTGCCGCGCCAGGCTGACCGCCGCGAACGCCACGGACACCGGGCTCTCGCCGATGGCGGTATCGGTGCGCACCTGCTTGGCCACGGCGAAGCAGTGCTGGAACAGCCGTCCGAGCAGGGTGCCGACGGTGCCGGCCTCGTTGGCCGCGTTGTAGGCATCCTTCATCTGCCCCAGGATCTGGGGCTCGCCCAGCACCAGGGAATCGAGCCCGCTGGCCACCCGCATGATGTGGCGCACCGCCTCGAGCTGGGGGTGGATATAGATGTAGGGCTCGATCTCCTCGGCGCGCAGCTCGTGATAGCGCCGGAACCACTCCACCACCGGAGTGATGTCGTCGTCCTCGATGTTGCAGTAAAGCTCGGTGCGGTTGCAGGTGGAGAGGATCGCCGCCTCCTGCACCCGCGGCTGGCTCACCAGCTCGCGCAGGGCATCCGCCAGCCGGTCAGGGGCAAAGCTGACCCGCTCCCGGATGGCCACGGGTGCCGTCTTGTGATTGATGCCGAACGCCAGCAATGACATTTACCGCCTATACGTATCCTGCGTCACACCTGGATATCCGCCAGGGCCTCCCGGAAGCGCCGGGGCGAGGCGCGGCGCGCAGGCGGCGGACCTCCGGGCCCGGGTCGGGCGCTGCAACACGGTCACGGCCTTTGCCGGAGGCCCCATTCGGGCGCCGCCCGCACGGCCGGTGGCGCGCCGGACGGGGTTCCGGGGGGTGACGCAGCGCACCGCCGGGGAACCTTCCGCGCACCGGCCGCTCCGATGAATAGCAGCACGCGGAGGGAGAGTTTAATCGACTTGGCACTCCACTTACTAATGGCATCACGTCAATGCAGCACGCCGCCTCCGGACCCGTTTCGCACCCTTCGGCGTTTCCGGTATAGTGACGGCTCGCCCGGCCCGCGGCCGGCGATGGCTGCCAGCCGGAGCAGAACTCAATGAAGTGTCCTCTTCCCATCCTCGCCTTCATCCTGGCCGGCACCCTCGGCGGCTGCGCCACCCAGGGCGCTGCCACCCCCGGGCCGGCCGCGGAAACCGCTGCCGCCCCCGCGGCGGCCGGGGAGGAGACGAGCCCGCCGAGCGGCGATTTCAGCCCCGAGGTGCTCTACAGCCTTCTGGTGGCGGAGATCGCGGGCCAGCGCGGCGACCTCGCCACCGCCCTGGCATTGTATCTTGAGGCCGCGCGCGCGACACGGGATGCCGGCATCGCCGAGCGCTCCGCCCGCATCGCCATGGCGATGCGGGACACCGAGCGGGGCATCGAGGCGGCCCGGATCTGGCTCGAGGCCGCGCCCGAAAGCCAGGAGGCCCGGCAGCTGCTGGCCATCAGCCTCATCAAGGCCGGCCGCGCCGAGGAGGCGCTGCAGCAGCTCGACCAGCTGATGAGCGCCGACCAGACCGATCCGGCCCGCCGCTTCCTCATCATCGCCGCCCTGCTCAGCCGCGAGCATACCGGGCCCGCCGCCCTGGAGGTGATGCGCGGACTGGTGGAGAAGCACGGCGACCAGCCCGAGGCCCACTACGCCCTCGGCGAGCTGGCGGTGAGCGAAAACGAGCCCGGGCTGGCGCTGCAGGCCGTTGACGAGGCCCTGCGCCTGAAACCGGACTGGACCGATGCGATGGTGCTCAGGGCCCGGGCCCTGACCCTGGCCGGGGAGACCGACGCCGCGCTGGCCTACCTGGCCGCCGCGGCAAGCGGGCATCCGCAGGACAACGAGCTGGCGATGGCCCGCGCCCGGCTGCTGATCCAGGCCGACCGCATGGACGAGGCCCGCGAAGCCTTCCAGGGGCTGGTGCGGCGCAACCCGGACAATGGCGACGCCCTCTTCGCCCTGGGGCTGCTGAGCCTCCAGGCCGGGCTCGACGAGGAGGCCGAGCAGGCCTTCCGGCGGCTGCTGGAGGTCGACGGCAAGACCACGGCCCGCGCCCCCTTCTACCTCGGCCAGGTGGCCGAGAAGCGCAAGGACTACCAGGCGGCGCTGGACTGGTACTCCGAGGTCCGCAGCGGCCCCAACTACAACGAGGCCCAGCTCCGGATCGCCGTGGTCCTGGCCCGGCTGGAGCGGATCGACGAGGCCCTGGCCCAGCTCGAGGACATCGCCGCCCGCAACCCGGCCCAGCGCCCGCGCCTGTACCTGGTGGAGGGCGAGATCCTCGCCAACGCCGGGCGCCTCGATCAGGCCATGGGCATCTACAACCAGGCCCTGCTGGAGCTGCCGGGCAACGCCGACATCCGATACGCCCGGGCGCTGCTGGCCGAAAAGATGGACAATCTGGACCTGCTCGAGTCCGACCTGAAGCTGCTCATCGAGCGCGACCCGGAAAACGCCCTGGCCCTCAACGCCCTGGGCTACACCCTGGCCGACCGCACCGACCGCCACGCCGAGGCCCTGCGATACATCGAACAGGCCCTCGAGCTCTCCCCGGACGACGCCGCCATCATCGACAGCATGGGCTGGGTCCAGTACCGGCTCGGCAACCTGGAGGCGGCGGCGGCGCATCTGCGCCGGGCCCTCGAGCTGCGCCGGGGCGATCCCGAAATCGCCGCCCACCTGGGCGAGGTGCTGTGGGCCCTGGGTCGCCGTGACGCGGCGCGCGAAGTGTGGCAGGCGGTCCTGGCGGAGCATCCGGACGACGCCATCCTGCGCGAGACCATCACCCGCCTGACGGGGCAGGAACCGCCCCGCCCCTGACCCGGACAATCCTTCCCGTCGTGGCCGGAAACCCACCCGCACACCGCCGCCGCCTGCTCTGCGCCGGCCTCGTCGCCCTGGCCCTCGGCGGCTGCGCCGGCCTGCCCCCGCCCGCGCCCCCGGAGGCCGATTCCGGCTGGCGCCGGCACGCCGAGGCGGTGGGCCGGATCACGGCCTGGGACCTGCAGGGACGGGTGGCCCTCA
>JAQVKR010000207.1 GCA_028694565.1 Gammaproteobacteria bacterium
CCCCGCCGGAGTCGCCCCCGCCGGAGTCGCCCCCGCCGGAGTCGCCGCCACCGGAGTCACCGCCGCCGGAGTCGCCGCCGTTTCCGTCGCCCTGGCGGAACAGCACCGAGGCCTGGTGCATGTGGAAAGTGACCGAACCGCTGGCCAGCAGTTCCGCGCCGTCGGCGTCCACCACCCGCGCCTGCAGGGTGTGGGTGCCGCGGTCCACACCCGCCAGCGTGACCCGGGTGGTGGCGAGCGGACCGCCCTGGATCTGATCATCGAGCAGGATCAGCACCCGATCCCCGGCCCGGCTGTCCAGGGCGGGAACGACCCGGACCTCGACCCGGACCTGGCCGGTGTTGTCGCGGATGGTGGCGTCGTTCTCCGGCAGGATCACCGCCACCTGGCTGTAGCGGGGGCCGGAAGCGGCGGACGGCGCGCCCCCGGCCGGGGCGGGCAGGCGCGGCGCCTCGTAGAGACTGGGGGTCGGCACCCGCACCTCCTCCGCGCCCGGTTGCGGGCGATCGGAGAAAACCACGTTGCCTTCCTTGTCCACCCAGCGGTAGACCGCCCCCTGGGCGGCCGTGGCCAGGCAAAGCAGCCCGATGATGATCCATCTGCGCATTGGCTCTCCCCGGCTCCGGCCGCGTCGGCTGATTACCCGTCTTTTGTACAGCCCCCGGGCCGGGCAAAGCAACCCCGGCGCACGGCCGGCGTTGCCGGCGCGGCCAGCGCCCCTCGGCGGCGGCAGAAAAAAACGCCCCCTCGCGGGGGCGTCCTGTGCCTCGGGGCGGGAACGCCTTACAGGCTGTAGTAGAGATCGAACTCCACCGGATGGGTGGTCATGCGCAGGCGGGTCACCTCGGACATCTTCAGGCCGATGTAGCCGTCGATCATGTCGTCGGTGAACACGCCGCCCTGGGTGAGGAACTTCCGATCCTCGTCCAGCGCCGCCAGCGCCTGATCCAGGGCGTGGCAGACGGTGGGGATGGCCTTGGCCTCTTCCGCCGGCAGGTCGTAGAGATCCTTGTCCATGGCGTCGCCCGGGTGGATCTTGTTCTGGATGCCGTCCAGGCCGGCCATCATCATGGCGGCGAAGGAGAGGTAGGGGTTCGCGGTGGAGTCGGGGAAGCGCACCTCGATGCGGCGGGCCTTCGGGTTGCTCACGTGCGGGATGCGGATGGAGGCGGAGCGGTTGCGGGCGGAGTAGGCCAGCATCACCGGCGCCTCGAAGCCGGGCACCAGGCGCTTGTAGCTGTTGGTGGAGGCGTTGGTGAAGGCGTTCAGCGCCCGGGCGTGCTTGATGATGCCGCCGATGTAGTAGAGCGCCACCTCGGACAGGCCGCCGTACTTGTTGCCGGCGAAGATGTTCTTGCCGCCCTTCGCCAGCGACATGTGCACGTGCATGCCGCTGCCGTTGTCGCCCACCAGCGGCTTGGGCATGAAGGTGGCGGTCTTGCCGTAGGCGTGGGCCACGTTCCAGACCACGTACTTCAGGATCTGCACCTCGTCGGCCTTCTTCACCAGGGTGTTGGCGCCCACGCCGATCTCGCACTGGCCGGCGGTGGCCACCTCGTGGTGGTGCACCTCGACGACGAGGCCCATCTCCTCCATGGCCAGGCACATGGCGGCGCGGATGTCGTTCAGGGAATCCACCGGGGGCACCGGGAAGTAGCCGCCCTTGATGCTGGGACGGTGGCCGATGTTGCCGCCCTCGAACACGCGCTCGGAGTTCCAGTGGGCCTCGTCGGAATCGACCTTGTAGAAGGCCCCCTCCATGGTCACGCCCCAGCGCACGTCGTCGAGGATGAAGAACTCGTTCTCGGGGCCGAACAGGGCGGAGTCGGCGATGCCGGTGGACTTCAGGTACTCCTCGGCGCGGTGGGCCACGGAACGGGGGTCGCGCTCATAGCCCTTCATGGTGCTGGGCTCGAGGATGTCGCAGCGCAGGATCATGCTCGGCTCGTCGGTGAAGGGGTCCATCACCGCGGTGTCGGCATCGGGCATGAGCACCATGTCGGACTCGTGGATGCCCTTCCAGCCGGCGATGGAGGAGCCGTCGAACATCTTGCCGTCCTTGAAGAAGGCGTTGTTGATCTCGCTGGTGGGCAGCGTCACGTGCTGCTCCTTGCCCCGGGAGTCGGTGAAGCGCAGATCGACGAACTTCACCTCGTTGTCTTTCATCATCTTGAGCACTTTCGCTGCGGACATCTGTTGTTTCCTCCGGAAATTGCGTGTCGGACTGCCGAGGCACCCGCCCTGAAAAAAACCCGCCGGGAAAGGTGCAATTGCTGTGCCACCGCCTGAGGGCCGGGGAATTCACGGAAATCAGGCGGTTCCATCTCTCCCGCGGAGCGCATATGCACCAATATGGTGCGTTGCACTCCGACATGCACCGTTATGGCGCATGCCCGTGCCGGAACCCGGGGGTTCCGGCACTAGTAATACAAGACCTTCACCTCCGCCACGTCCGGCTCCTCGGCGGCGGTCTGCGCCATGCGCCGCGACAGCTCCCGCCCGGCCTCCAGATCCGCCAGGCCGCCGAGGGGCACCCAGGCTTCCACGTGGATGGCGCCATCCAGGTAATGGAGCGTCACATGCTGCACCTGGTCGGCCCCCTCGATCGCCCCCCAGTGCTGCCGCATGCGCGCCAGGATCGGGCCGCGCAACGGGAGGTTGCTGCTGGGCCGCGAGTTTTCGTCGTCCTCGGGGTCCACGTGGATCACCACGTCGCTCACCTCCTCCACCTCGGCGTGCAGCCGCTCGAGAACCCGCTCGCCGATGCGGTGCCCCTCCGAGACGCTGAGCCGCGGATCCACCTGCAGGTGCACGTCCACCAACGCCTGCCCGCCGTGGCGCCGGGTGCGCAGCTGATGCACCGCGCGCACACCGTCCACCGACAGGATCTTCTCGCGGATGTGCTCCACGCGCTCCTGCTCGAGCGCGGTGTCGATGAGCTCATGGACGCTGTGCCAGGCGAGATCCCAGCCGATCTTGGCGATCATCAGCGCCACGCCGACGGCGGCGATGGCGTCCAGGTAGGGGAGCCCCGCCATGGTGCCCGCGATGCCCACGATCACCACCACCGAGGAGATGGAGTCGGTCCGGTGATGCCAGGCGTTGGCCCGCAGCATGTTGGAGCGCAGGCGCCGGGCCGCGCGCAGGGTGTAGTGGTAGAGGGCCTCCTTGAGCAGCACCGAGGCCGCCGCCGCCCCCAGGGCCAGCCAGCCCGGGGTCAGCAGCAAATCGGTGTGGAACAGGCGGCGGCCGGCGTCGATGCCGATGCCCGCGCCCACCGCCAGCAGAAAGATGCCGAGCACCACCGTGGCCAGGGTCTCGATGCGCCCATGGCCGTAGGGATGCTCCGCGTCCGCGTCCCGGCTGCCGTGCTTGGCCGCCCACAGCACCAGCACGTCGGTGGCCAGATCGGAGAGGGAATGGATGCCGTCGGCCACCAGCGACTGGGACTGGCCCAGCCAGCCCACCAGGATCTTCAGCCCCGAGAGCGCCAGGTTGACCACCGCCCCCACCAGGGTGACCCGCCTGGCCTCCCGGTAGCGCGCGTCGCCGACGCTGAACTCGGCCGCCGGGTCGCCGGCGGAGACCTCGGTCATCGGCCCTCCTCCCCCACTTCCACCAGCAGGACGATGTCGCGCCCCTCGCGCCGGGTCTCCAGCACGCGGTGGCCGTTCAGGCGGCACCAGGCGGGGATGTCGTTGAGGGCGCCGGGGTCGGTGCAGAGCACCTCCAGCACGTCGCCGGGGGCCAGGGTCGCCACGCGGTCCTGGGTCCGGATCACGGGCAGGGGACAGAGCAGATTGCGGGCATCGAGCTGATGGCGGCTCACGGGTTGTTCCTGGACCGCGAAAGGTGGCACGGAGACAGTATTATCCACAGATTGCGCCGTAACGCTGCATTTTGTCGCTGCCGCGACCTCCCCGCCCCGCCTCACACGTGCCAGGACTCCGGCACCTCGTGGGGCGGCAGGGGCGCGACGGTCAGGACGGCGCCGAGCACCCCCTCGGGATCCTCCACCTGCACCTCCACCGCCGCGGCGTCGCGGCCCTGGCCGTAGCGGGCGGCGATGCGGGCGGCCAGTTCCAGGTCGTCACGGTCCACCTTGCCGTCCACCAGCACCAGGGGGCCGGTATGGCCCAGGGTGCGCAGGTGGATGAACCGGCGGCGGTAGCCCTCGAGGAAATTGTTCTCCCCCTCCTCGCGGCCGATGATGAGCTTGAAATGGGGGCGCGGCCGCAGGTGCCGCCCCACCTTGAGCAGCATGATGTCGTCGAGATCGTAGTCCCGTTCGCCGCGCGCGCGCCAGAGATCGGCGAGCTTGGCGGAGTAGTGCTCGTCGGTGAGGAAGCAGCAGCCGCCGGCCGGCTGGGCGTACTCCTTGAGCCCCAGCGCCGCGGCCAGCGCCATCTGCGGCTTGCGCGAACGGCCGGAGAAGTCGTACAGCCGCTCGCGCTCCACCCAACCCTCCCGCTCCGGCAGCGTGGGCGGCAGGTTCTTCGCGCACAGGGGCCGCAGCAGCCGATCCTCGGCGCCCGATTCCCGGGCCACCACGGGCATGGTGTCGGCGCGCTGGGACTTGGGCCGCTGGCCCACCACCTCGCCGGTGACGATGAAGTCGAAGCCATTCGCCTCCATCCACTCCAGGGCCCGGTGAACCATGAAGATCTTGCAGTCCAGGCAGGGATTCAGGTTGGCTCCGTAGCCATGCTTCGGATTCAGCACCACGTCCTTGTAGTCCGCGGAGATGTCGATGATGTGCAGCTTCATCCCCAGCTGCTCGGCCACCCACAGGGCATTGTTGCGCTTGGGCCGGCTGCGGTCCTTCTCGCGGATGGCGTGGGTATGTCCCTCCACGCAGAACCCGGTAAAGAAATTGATGCCCTCCACCCGGATGCCCTGCTCCTGCACCACCTTGGCGGCGAGCATGGAGTCGAGGCCGCCGGAGACGAGGGCCACTGCTTTGCGCTGCTTGGACATGGGAGCTCGATTGAACTGGGGCGGGGTGAACCGGGCGGCGCGGCATCGTTCCGGCCGCATGCGGAACTGGGGGCCTATGATACCAGAACGGAACACCGGTGCGGCACGACAGCGGTGCGAACCGCGGGAAAGCAAGGCCGCCCCCTTTCCCGCCTCTCGCAACACCCCCCCGCCACTCACAACATTTTTCCTTGCGCAGCTGCACTTTAGCCCCGCCTCGGGTATAATCCGCGCCCCTCACACGTCATTAGAAGTGGATACCCCCTTGATCGACAAACTGCGCAACATCGCCATCATCGCCCACGTGGACCACGGCAAGACCACCCTCGTGGACGAGCTCCTGAAACAGTCCGGCACCCTGGACCAGCGTGCGACGGTGACCGAGCGCATGATGGATTCCAACGATCTGGAGCGGGAGCGCGGCATCACCATCCTCTCCAAGAACACCGCCATCCGCTGGGGGGAGTACCGCATCAACATCGTCGACACCCCCGGCCACGCCGACTTCGGCGGCGAGGTGGAGCGGGTGCTCTCCATGGTGGACTCGGT
>JAQVKR010000208.1 GCA_028694565.1 Gammaproteobacteria bacterium
GCGCCGAGCGAGTGGTTCACCCCGGCGACATCAACTGGTCGGTGCCCCTCTTCGCTGTGTTCGGCGCCGGCACCGCGGCGATCTTCGCCTGGAAGTTGTGGATACTCCGGCGACAGGACCTCGGACACTATGCCTGGCGCGCCGGCCTGTCCGCCTGGGCGCTGCTGGCCGGGATCTATCTGGTGGTGGCCATCGCCGATCACCTGTGGTTCATGCGCGGCGAGCAGAGCGGTATTGCCCAGGCGGCCGCCCTGGGCGCCACCGACGTCGAGTGTCCCGGCATGGTCCTGGTGCGGTGGGATGCAGCAACGGCCGCCTACCGCTGCCCGGCTGACCTGGTGTGGGGGCATCCCCTCGGACAGCCCTTCGTGCCGTGGCCGACGTATGTGGAAGGCACCAGTGATCTGCTGCGCGACCGGATCGAGGTCACCTTCCGCGAGGCGCGGAGGATTGAGCCGTGACCAAGGGATACCTCCCCAAGCCAGCTCGGGACATCCTTGCGCCGGTCGACAACATCGTCCAGCGGGCGCTCGCGGCGCCGGTGCTCGGCAAGCACCCGCCCGAGGCGATCAAAGATGAGAAGAGCCCGGAGTTCTACTATCGCGAGGCCTTCAGCGAAAACAGCTACCGCGGCTACCGCTCGGATCTCCGCGACTTCATCCAATGGACCGGGATCGAGAACCCCTTCCCGGTCACGCCCACCGTGGTGGCACAGTACCTGGCCGAGCATGCCCAGGAGCTGGCGCCGACCACCCTTGCCCATCGCAGGGCGGCACTCTCCTTCTTGCACCGGCTGCTCGGCTTCCAGGACCCGACCGAGAGCCCGGCGGTCACCATGGCGTTGCGCGGCATCCGCCGGAACCGCATCAAGAGGGGGTGGCGGCCGGAGCGCGCGCCGGCGTTCACGCTGGAGCAGCTGCTGGCGATGCTGGCGCCGATAGGGGATTCCTTGTCCGATGTGCGGGACCGCGCCTTTTTGCTGGTGGGGTTCTTCGGCGGCTTTCGCCAGTCCGAGCTGACAGCCCTCGACATCTCCCAGCTCCAATGGCAGGACGCCGGCGTTGCGGTGACCATGGACGGCATCGTCAAACAAGACCCGCTGGGGAATCAGGTTCGCGCCAAGGCCATTCCTCGAATCGAAGGCGCCGGCGACCATTGCCCCGCGACAGCCCTACGCGCCTGGCTGGCGGAGCTCGAAAAGGCGTCCATCACCACCGGCCCGGTCTTTCGAGGTATCAGCGATCGCCGCAAACAAGTCATCTTCCCTAAGGCCATGTCGAAGGATACCGCCAACCGCATCCTGCAGAAGTGGGCGCTGCGAGCTGGGCTGCCGAACGCCTCGGATTACTCTTGCCACTCGTTCCGGGCCTCGTTCGTAACCACGTTGCGCGGTTTGGACGTGCCGGATGCCCGTACTGCCCGGCAGACGCACCACCTCAACCTGGCCACCATGCAGAATTATGACCGGCCGGAAACAGCCTTTGTCGATAGCCCGGTCGAGGAGTTGGCTGAAGAATTCGCGCGAGTCTTGCGGCGCCTCCCTGGCTAAGCGACTTCCCTGTCTAACCGCGATCCGTGAGGGGCGTACCGTGCTGCCTTCAGCTCCCTCGTGCAGACTTGCGGGCGGCCCCAGAGTTCTTCCCCCGAAACTTAGGTGGCCCTGGTGTCGAGATGGCCTGGAAGCGAACCCACCACCACTTCGCCGCGATCGCCATCCCAGAAGAAGTAGATCCTCAAGCAGTATCGTTCATCCCGGGTGTTGGATCCTTTGAGGTGGCGATCCAGCTCGCGCCGTCGGCCGAGGTGTGTGATGAAGTAGGTATCCCCCTCCAAGTGCGCACCTTCACCCGCAAAACTCGCCTCTTCCTTCAAGCCAAGCGCGTGCAACTTTGCCTCATAGGCCGCCTTGCGTTCGTGACCGCCGTATAACCGCATATCACGATACTCCGCCCCCAGCATCTGCAGGGCTCGGTAGACCAGTGGCGGGTCCTGGAAATTCGACTTCTTGGCGGCGCGCAATGCACGGGAGTGCACGGTGACCCGGCCTGCGAGTTCGCGTCCCGCCCAGTCGCCAAGGTCGTCCAACGTGGCGGGTAGCGGCGTCTCGGGGGTGACGACATCAGACTTCTTGAGCGCGTCCTCGAGCACACTAATACGCGCCAGAAGCTGCCGGTGTCGGTCCTCCAGCTCGGCGATGACATCCTTGGTCGCCTGCAGCTCCTGTTCTTGGGTTTGGACATAGGACTCGTAGGTCGCCACGTCCCGCTCGATAGCGGCCCCCAGCTCTCTATTCTGCTGCTCCAACGCAGCGATGACGGCAGCTTCCGTCTGCGCAATGTGCCTGTGCGCCTCCGCCTGCTCTTCGCGGTACCGTCGGCGGACCAGGTCGTATGTGGGCACGATACTGTCAGTGTCACGCTGTCGCGTACTCTGGCGAATGGCGTCCTGCGCCAGGAACGCGGCGTAGCCGTTTGCACCCCCATCCCAGTCCGCAATTCGTTGAGGCAGCGTGAGGTGGTGGGTAAAAGGGAGCTGTTCCTCGGGGTCGAATCCCGGACGGTACATGCGCACAGCGCCACCGAACACGGAATACTCCTTGCCGTAGCGATAGGTCAGTTCCCATGCCACCGAGGGAGGAATGACGGCCACGTGCGCCACGCCGAGGGTGGCCCGGGCCAGAGCATCGCCATCTATCGCGGTGGTGTGTTCGTCGTCCAGGGTCGAGACGACGTAGATGGGCAGGCGTCGGTCCGGATGGGTCAGCACCTTGAGGAGCCGCTCAAACCCGCCGTGATCCTGCACGCGCCACGCCTGCTCGCTGGCGGGTAGATCGTCCACTACGAACCCTACCTGGTTGGCGATCTGTCGGACGACGCCGGGTACGCTGTAGGTGGGGGGTGGGTCGTTCTGGCGGGACACGCACGTCAACCGCACCCCAAACATTGTCTTTTCGGGGAACGTGGTGGCAATCGAGATTTCGGTTACCCAGGTTCGGCCCGCGACTACCTTGTCCTGGTCATGGAGCTGGGCAGCCCAATAGTCGACACCGCTGTGCAGGCGTACCGCGCTTGCTGGTTGATGGCGCGGCCCCCCAATCTCGAATGGCCGGCCGAGCCAGGCGTCATGAGGTAGCTGGCCACCAGCCCGCTTCTGTATCCAATGAAGAGCTGCTTCACGCGCCTTGTCACCGGCCGGAACCGGATTGCCCGAAAGTATTCCTGCGATGATCGCGATGGGCTGACTTTGCCCCTGCTGCAGCCGCGGGAACGTGTCCCGCAAGGTTCCAGGGGGTGTTTGACCTTTTCCGGGGGCGTCCATCGTGATGCTGCTCCTCGTTGACCCGTTGTGTCCGCCGCGCGCCTTGGGCGCGGTACGGGGCCCGTGCGGGCGCCCCGACCGCTGCGGCGTCCGCCTCAGAGGTGACTCCGGCGCCGCTCCGGGGCGATCCCGAGTTGTGCCTCGATCCGCTGGAGTTGCTCAAACTCCTTGTCGGTTAGGTGCATGCCAAGCCCGCGTAGCCGTTCCCAGACGAAAATCGGGGAGCGGGCACTCATATTGAACACCGGGTTGGGCGAGGTGCCATGCAGGCGCATCTTGAACCCGTTGTGCAGGGCGGCACAGATGAAGGCGCCGTTAGAGACGTAGGGATTCACAGTGTTCGGCAGAGCCTCGTTATACCGTTCGGCGTCATGCTTCAGCCCGTAGCTGCTGCCGCCGGCGCCGAAGCTCTTGATGGCGTTGACGTGCGCCAGGTAGCGGTGGGCCCGGTTGCACTCGGACACGGTATCGTCCGTCAGCATCTCGGCCCGCCACGTCGCAAAGTCCGCCAGCCGCTCGGCCAGCGTCTGCCTGCCCAACCGTGCCAGCCCGATACCGTAGCGGGACAAGTGCGGCTCGCGATCGAGCACTCGCTGGATATCGGCCAGGGTCATCGCGGCGGGGCCTGGTGCCGGCGGCGTGGCTGCTGAGTTGAGCTGGTTCATGGCCAACGCCCAGGGCATGGCCAGGCCGTTGTGGGCCGCAACGCGATCGAGGGCATGGTGCAGGGGGAGGCCTTCAGCGCGGGCGAGGGCTTTGGCGTCCTGACGACAGCGGCCAACGGTGCGGCCGCTCGGAAAACGAGCAGAGGCGTTCATGGGTGGCTCCTTACTACGAGGCTAGCCGCCGACTTACCAACCCCTCAGCAAGGGCACGTGGTAGAGGTACTTCACTGCGGTTCGGAAGGGAACTTCGCCAGCACCTAACGGTGCGGTCGGCGTACAGGCGTGCAGCTACACCTACGCCGTACCCTACACCGCATCGGCCCGCTGCGCAACATCTGTCAGGTTGGCTGCAGCCTGGGGCTACTAGGGTCAAAAATCCTCGCGCCGGACACGCGTGTCGACCACGTCCGTCTCCCGGTCATATCGCCATTGGGAGAACGTGAGCACCTGCCGTGCGGCGGTGCGCAAGGCCTCCCCGGTCTCATGGACCGCTTCCTTCGTCGACAGCCCTGGTGGCAGTTGCACCTCGTAACGGGGCCAGATAATAGCCTCGCTGCGACTGAGCAGCCGCACGGGATACTTGTGGGCGGGTTGTTCGTCAGCAGGGTCTGAAGGGACCATTCCGGGACTCATCCCTCCGCTGTTTGGTCACTAGGCGGGGTTGGAAACGGCTTCCATCCGGGCGATGACGTGGCGCCGGACAAAGACGTCAGGTCGATCAGCTCCCATGCGGTACCACAGACCCCAAAGCACGGCTCCACCACCTTCCAGGCCCGCCCCCGGCGCGTTTCAGGAGCCGGTACCCGTCAGCCCGATACCCAGCGCGATCCGCTCCTGGCACAGGTAGTCTGGGTAGCCGAGCATGGACAGGTAGCTGTCGCGCAGGTCAATCAACTGGACGGCGCTATCCTGTTCCTGCCCGACGCGCAGAATCGCGATGTGATGTCCGCCCTCATGGACAATCCACTGATCCTTGGCGAGCTTCCCGCGCAATGTCTTGACCGCGTCCTCAATGCCCTGCTCGGCCGCCGCGAGGCAGGCATTCAGGACAACTTCCCTTTCCTCGCTGGACAAACTCCCTAGGTTCAACTTCGATATCCTGAGCATGGTTTTGTAGCCTCCGTTTATGTGACTAACGCAGATAAATCCTCGAAACGCCCACCTGCCGGCGCGCTCGCGAGATACTCCTCAATGAGGTCGGGTGATGATGCAATTTCCAGCATCCGCCGGTGCTCGCGATCCTTATGTGCGAGAATAGACCTGAATTCCTGGACGGTTCGCATCCACCTCAGCTTTTCTATCACTTGAGGGTCGTCGTTCTTGTAGTAAACGTATGAGGCCTTCCCTTTGCGCAAGACGTAATCGTGAACGATAAGGCCGCCTGTCGGAACCGCCTCGGGGTGTGTGGTGTAGGTCAGAGATACATCGGTCTTCTTGCCGCTATGTTCTATCCACGCATGCGACGCCACCCCTTTCCAGGTTCCATCGTTGACCCAGCCGATGACAGGGGTCACCTCGATACCCTGGAGCATCA
>JAQVKR010000209.1 GCA_028694565.1 Gammaproteobacteria bacterium
AGGCTCTTCGCCGCCGATGTGCTGAGCCGCAACCCGGGGGCGGACATCATCTACGACGTGAAGTGCACGCGCCACCTCGGACGGGTCATCGCCGAGCACAGCGGGCGCCCGGTGATGTACAAGACCGGGCACTCCCTCATCAAGGCCCGCATGCAGGAGACCGGCGCGCTGCTGGCCGGCGAGATGAGCGGCCACATCTTCTTCCGCGAGCGCTGGTTCGGCTTCGACGACGCCCTCTACGCCGCCGGCCGGCTGCTGGAGATACTGAGCCTCGATCCGCGGCCGACCGCCGTGATCTTCGGCGAGCTGCCCGATGCCATGAGCACCCCGGAGCTCAGCGCCCCCATCGCCGACGCCGAGAAGTTCGCCTTCATGCAGCGGCTGGTGGAGCAGGCGCGCTTCGAGGGCGGGGAAGTGAACACCATCGACGGCCTGCGGGTGGATTTCGAGGACGGCTGGGGCCTGGTGCGCCCCTCCAACACCATGCCCGGCCTGGTGCTGCGCTTCGAGGCCGACGACGAGCTGGCCCTGTCGCGCATCCAGGAGCTGTTCCGCGAGCGGCTGCTGGCGGTCAAGCCCGACCTGGAGCTGCCGTTCTAGCCGGGCGCAGCGGCTGCGACGCAATCTTTTCGAGGAGTGCGGGAACCCGAACCATGACACTGAATGTCGAAGCGGCCATGAACGTGGCCAAGGTCCTCACCGAGGCGCTGCCCTATATCCAGCGCTTCATCGGCCGGACCATGGTAATCAAGTACGGCGGCAACGCGATGGTGGACGAGCGCCTGAAGACCGGCTTCGCCCGCGACGTGGTGCTGATGAAGACGGTGGGCATGAACCCCGTGGTGGTGCATGGCGGCGGTCCCCAGATCGGCGATCTGCTCAAGCGCGTCGGCAAGCAGAGCGAGTTCGTCCAGGGCATGCGGGTCACCGACCGCGAGACCATGGATGTCGTGGAGATGGTGCTGGGCGGCCAGGTGAACAAGGACATCGTCAACCTGATCAACCGCAACGGCGGCCGCGCCGTGGGCCTGACCGGGAAGGACGGCGACCTGATCCGGGCCCGGAAGATGACCCTCACCCGCAACGCCCCGGAGCTGAAGGCCCCCGAGATCATCGACATCGGCCACGTCGGCGAGGTGGCCAGTATCGACACCGGCGTGGTGGACATGCTGGTGCACGGCGACTTCATCCCGGTGATCGCGCCCATCGGGGTGGGAGAGGACGGGCTCTCCTACAACATCAACGCCGACCTGGTGGCCGGCAGGATGGCCGAGGTGCTGGGCGCCGAGAAGCTGATCCTGCTGACCAACGCCCCGGGGCTGATGGACGCCGAGGGGCAGGTGCTCACCGGGCTGTCCACCGGCCGGGTCAACGAGCTCATCGCCGACGGCACCATCCACGGCGGCATGCTGCCGAAGATTCGCTGCGCGCTGGAGGCGGTGCAGTCCGGCGTGCGCTCGGCCCACATCATCGACGGCCGCGTGGAGCACTCCGTGCTGCTGGAGGTGTTCACCGACGAGGGCATCGGCACCCTGATCCAGGGCCGCTGACCGGCCCGGAGAGCAGGCGCTTACAACGCAGAAGAGCCCACCACGAAGGCACGAAGGACACGAAGAGAGAACTATCCGCAGATTACGCAGATTACGCTGATGATTTTTCTGTAGGGTGGTCGTGCGGAGGCAGTCATCCAGCGGTGGTGCGTCTTTGAACGGGAACGAGCGGCCCATGGGACCCGCCGGCGTCCGGGGAATTCGACTGGCCCGCCCCTGCCCACGGATAATCTGCGAAAATCTGCGTAATCTGCGGTTAAACAGTCTTTGGTCTTTTCTTCGTGTCCTTCGTGTCCTTCGTGCCTTCGTGGTGAGATCAGCGGGCAGTGGATACCAACCGACGGACAACCATGGCCAGACCGAACAGCTCTCCGCGCCGGCAGCAGATCCTGGAGGCGCTCGCGCACATGCTGGAGACCCATCCGGGCGAGCGCATCACCACCGCCGCGCTGGCCGCGGAGGTGGGTGTCTCCGAGGCGGCGCTCTACCGCCACTTCCCCAGCAAGGCGCGCATGTACGAGGACCTCATCGCGTTCATCGAGGAGACGGTCTTCAGCCGGGTGGGGATCATCCTGGCCGAGGAGCCGGAGGCGGCGGTTCGCTGCGAGCAGGTGCTGTCCCTGCTGCTGGCCTTCTCCGCCCGCAACCCGGGCATCACCCGGCTGCTCACCGGCGACGCCCTGACCGGGGAGACCGCGCGCCTGCGCGAGCGGGTGGCGCAGTTCTTCGCCCGGGTGGAGACCCAGCTCAAGCAGATCCTGCGGGAGGGGGAGATGCGCTCGGCGGCGGCCCTGCCGGTGGCGGTTCCGGTGGCGGCGGGCCTGTTGCTGGCCGCGGCGGAGGGGCGGCTGCGCCAGTTCGTGCGCAGCGGATTCGAGCGTCCGCCCACCGAGGGCTGGCCGGAGCAGTGGGCGGTACTCGCCCGGGGGGTGTTCAGCGCTTGAGCGCCGGCGCCTGGCCGCGCATCAGGGCCCGCTGCTGCGCCTCGGGGAGCGCCCTGAGCTCGCGGTAGCGCACCAGGTCGGCGGCGAATTGCGTTTCCAGTTCGGCCCGCTGCCGGCGGCGCTCCTCCATGAAGTTGCGGTTGTCGGCGATCTGCTGGCGGGATCTGGCGATGTCGGCCAGCAGGGTTTCGGGCACGGCCCGCCCGGCGCGCTCATGGTTCGCCGCGGCGGTCTGCTGCTGCTGCAGCTGCTCCCGCAGCCGCCCGATCTTCTCCTCGGCCAGGTGAATCTGGCTCTCCAGCACGGCCAGTTTGCTGTCGCGCATGGCGATGAGGTCGCTCTCGCTGACGTAGGTGATGAGCAGCCGCTGATCCTTCTGCGCCTGCTCCCTGGCCCGGCGCTCGGCCTCCCGCTGCTGCGCCTCGCGCCGCTCCCGGGCCGCTTCCTCGGCGGCGATCTCCTCGGCCGACTTGGCTGGCGGCACTGTCTCCACCACCCGGCCGTGGGCGTCCACCACCTCGTAGCCCCGGCTCACGTACTCGGGCGGAATGGTGTTGTTGAGGACCGTGACGCCCTGGTCGTCCTGGTAGCGGTAGAAGTGCTGCTGCGCCACGGCCTGGGCGCACGTGGCCGCCGACAGGGCGAGCAGCAGAAGCAGGTATAGGGGCCGAAGGTTGCGCTGCATCATGGTCAGACTCCCGGGTCATCCGTGCCGCGAGTATAGGGGAGGGCGGGCAATCGGCCACCCCGGTGGCCGCCCTCCCGCCGCCGCGGGGGAGAGCTCAGGCGGCGCCGTACTCGGCGCGATAGGCGTTGATCTGCTCCACCAGCGCCCCGTTGCCGGGCCGCTCCTCGAGGAAGCGCACCAGGTGCTCGAGGCGCACGATGCTCACCACCGGGATGCCGTAGGTGCGCTCCACCTCCTGGATGGCGGACTCCGCGCCCTGGCCCCGCTCCTGGCGGTCCAGCGCGATGAGCACCCCGGCCGGCCGGGCGCCGGCGGCCTCGAGGATGGTCATGGACTCGCGCACCGCGGTGCCGGCGGTGATGACGTCGTCCACGATCAGGACCTGTCCGGTGAGCGGCGCGCCCACCGTGCTGCCGCCCTCGCCGTGGTCCTTGGCCTCCTTGCGGTTGAAGGCCCAGGGCAGGTCGCGGCCGTGGTGATCGGCCAGCGCGATGGCGCAGGCCGCCGCCAGGGGAATGCCCTTGTAGGCGGGCCCGAAGAGCATGTCCACCGCCACCCCGCTGGCCTCCAGGGCCGCGGCGTAGAAGCGGCCGAGGCGGGCCAGGGCGCCGCCGCTGTCGAACAGGCCGGCATTGAAGAAATAGGGGCTCTTGCGGCCCGACTTGAGGGTGAACTCGCCGAAGCGCAGCACCTTACGGTCGATGGCGAACTGCAGGAATTCTCGCTGGTAGGCTTCCATGGTTCCTGGGGGCGTGGCGCCCGGGTGGCGTTGGCGGGATGAGGCGCAATGATAACCGGTGCCCGCGGGACCGGACAAACCGGCGCCGCGGGCGTGCGGGCCGGGTCAGTCCGCGGCCAGGGCCGCCTTCTGGTGCTCGATGAGATCCGCGATGCCGGAGCGGGCCAGATCCAGCATGGCGTCGAGCTCCTCGCGCCGGAAGGCGTGGCCCTCGGCGGTGCCCTGCACCTCGATGAAGGCGCCCTGGTCGTTCATCACCACGTTCATGTCGGTCTCGGCGTTGCAGTCCTCGGCATAGTCGAGATCCAGCACCGGCACGCCCTGGTATATTCCCACCGACACCGAGGCGAGGTAGCCGTGCAGCGGATCCCGGCGCAGGAGCTTGCGCCCGCGCAGCCAGGCCACCGCGTCGCACAGGGCCACGTAGGCGCCGGTGATGGAGGCGGTGCGGGTGCCGCCGTCGGCCTGGATCACGTCGCAGTCCAGCGTGACGGTGCGCTCGCCGAGCGCCTCGGTGTCCACGCAGGCCCGCAGCGAACGGCCGATGAGGCGCTGGATCTCCAGCGTCCGCCCGCCCTGGCGGCCGCGGGCGGCCTCGCGGCCGCCGCGGGAGGTGGTCGCCCGCGGCAGCATGCTGTACTCGGCGGTCACCCAGCCGCGGCCCGCGTTGCGCAGGAACGGCGGCACCCGCTCCTCCACGCTGGCGGTGCAGATCACCTTGGTGTCGCCGAACTCCACCAGCACCGAGCCCTCGGCATGCTTGGTGTAGTGGCGGGTGATGGTGATGGGGCGAAGCTGGTCCGGCGCGCGTCCACTGGGTCGCATGAAATCTTCCTTACCTGTCGATGGATTGACCGGGGATTATACCGGTAACGGCGCGCGGGTGAGGCGCGGTGCGCACGGGGCATGGGGGGCGCCGGCCGTCGGCGGGCGACGCGCGATTCCCGCCGCCTCTTGGGCGATGGCCGCCCCGGCGCTACCATAGACCCTCATTTCTTGGGGAGCTTCTCGCATGATTCATAGCATGACGGCCTTCGCGCGCCGTGAGCGCCAGGGGGAGTGGGGCACGGCCGCCTGGGAGCTGCGCTCCGTCAACCATCGCTACCTGGAGGCCGGGGTGCGCATGCCGGAGTCGGTGCGCGATCTGGAGGGGGTGGTGCGCGAGCGGCTGCGCACGGCGCTCAAGCGCGGCAAGGTGGAGGCGGGGCTGCGGCTGCAGACCGGCGAGGCGGCCGCGGCGGGCGTCAGCCTGGACGTGGAGCTCGCCCGCCAGGTGGTCCACGCCAGCCGCGAGGTGGACAGCCTGCTCTACAATCCGGCGCCGGTGAGCTCCATGGACGTGCTGCGCTGGCCCGGGGTCATCCGCACCGAGCAGGCCGACCCGGAAACGCTCAAGGCGGCGCTGCTGGAGCTGCTCGACGAGGCGATCGCCGAGCTGCTGGAGGCACGGGCCCGGGAGGGCGCCCAGCTGCGCGGATTCATCGAGGAGCGCCTCGCGGCGGTGGGTGCCGAGGTGGAGCGGGTCCGGACCCGGGTGCCCGAGGTGCTCGCCGCCCAGCGCGAGCGGCTGCTGGCCCGGC
>JAQVKR010000210.1 GCA_028694565.1 Gammaproteobacteria bacterium
GGAGTTCAGACGTGTGTGCTTCCGATCTTGCCGGCTCCGTTGGGCCCGAGCAGGCGAAGAAATCCCCCTCCTCCACCGCCAGGCTGATGCCGTGCAGGGCGGTGAAGCCGTTGGGGTAGGTCTTGGTCAGGTTGTCCAGGACGAGAGCCTGCATGGATTGCCTTGGCGCTCCGAAAAACATGCAAGGTTGCGACAGGGGAGGCGCGAGTTCAACCCCATGAAGCCTGTGGGCTGGCTGCGCCCGGCATGGCCGTTCCAGGGAGCGGGGACAAGGCCCGCCGCACCGGGCGCTGACGGCCGCGTCCGCCGGACAATCCCGGACTCGCCCTGCGCCCCTGCCCGATGGCTGGACTGTAGTGTAGCGCGACACGGTAGACTAGCGGCCTGGATTTGCTTCCGGACGCATGACGGTGAACGACATTCTGCAGAAAATCGCCGCGGCGCTGGGCCCCCCGGGGCTGGTGACCGCCGAGAAGGATATGGCTCCCTTCCTGGAGGAGAGCCGGGGTCTCTACCGCGGGCGGGCCCGCGCCGTGGCGCTGCCCGCCTCCACCGGGGAGGTGGCCACGGTGCTCGCCCTGTGCCACGCGCACCGGGTCGGGGTGGTGCCCCAGGGCGGCAACACGGGCCGCTGCGGCGGCGCCGCCCCGGCGCCCGACGGCCGGGAGATCCTGCTCGGCCTGAAGCGCCTCAACCGTATCCGCGCCGTCGATCCCCTCGACTACACCCTGACCGCCGACGCCGGCTGCATCCTCGCCGAGGTGCAGGCGGCCGCGCGCGGGGCCGGCCGCTTCTTCCCCCTGAGCCTCGGCGCGGAGGGGAGCTGCCAGCTGGGGGGCTGCCTGGCCACCAATGCCGGCGGCACCAACGTGCTGCGTTACGGCAACGCCCGCGAGCTCACCCTGGGGCTGGAGGTGGTGCTGCCGGACGGCCGGGTGTGGAACGGCCTCAACGCCCTGCGCAAGAACAATACCGGCTACGATTTGCGGGATCTCTTCATCGGCGCGGAAGGCACCCTGGGGGTGATCACCGCGGCGGTGATGAAGCTCTATCCCGAGCCGGTCGACGTCCAGACCGCCTTCGTCGCGCTGCGCGATCTCGACGCCGCCCTGGAGCTGCTGGCGCTCGCGCGGGGCATGAGCGGCGACGCGGTGACCACCTTTGAGCTGATGTCCCGCCGGGCGCTGGAGTTCGCCGTACGCCACGCGCCCGGCTGCCGCGACCCCTTCGACGAGGCTCACGAGTGGTACGTGCTGCTGGTGCTGGCCGGCACCGATCCGGACGCCGGCATGTCCGGCCGACTCCAGCGGCTGCTGGAGAGTGCCTGGGAACGGGGGCTCGCGGCCGATGCCGCCCTGGCCGCCAGCGAGGCCCAGGCACGGGATTTCCGTCGCCTGCGCGAGGGGGTGGTGGAAGCCCAGCCCCTGGAGGGGGGGTCCATCAAGCATGACGTGTCGGTGCCGGTCTCGCGGGTGCCGGAGCTCATCCGCCGGGCCGACGCGCGGATGGCCGAACTGGTGCCCGGCATCCGCCCCTGCGCCTTCGGCCACGTGGGTGACGGCAACATCCACTACAACCTCTCCCAGCCGGTGTCCATGGACAGGGACGAGTTCCTCGCCCTGTGGGAGCGGCTCAACCACGAAGTGCACGACATCGTCGCGGCCCTGGGGGGATCGTTCAGCGCCGAGCACGGGGTGGGCCGGCTCAAGGTGGGCGAGATGAGCCGCTACAAGAGCCCGGTGGAACTGGACCTGATGCGGCGGCTGAAGCGGGCCATCGATCCGCTCGGGATCATGAATCCGGGCAAGGTGCTGCCGGAGTGAGGCGGCCCCCGGCGCTCCGGCGCATTCCGCCGGCCCTCAGCGTCGGGTCAACTCCAGCGCCCAGGACGAAACCAGCTGGCCGGCGCGCAGCAGGGTGCCGCGGTTGAGATAGCGCCGTTCGTCCAGCCGCACCAGGCACTCGGTGCCGCTGTGCCGGCCGTCCGGTGAGCGGTACAGGGAGAGAATGGCGTCTTCCACCACCACGTACTTGCCCTCCACGCGGCCGACCGTGGGATTCTCCATGCGCCAGCGGGTGGAGCTGCCGCCGGGTCGCATGGGCACGATCTCGTAGCGGCTGGCGACGGACTGGGAGGGCTGATCGCGCAGCTGCACGACGGTGCTGACGATCCACAGCCCCGGCTCGTGCTCGACCCGGCTTTCGCCTTCGAGCGCCACCTCCGCGCCGCTGCCGCTGTGGTAGTTGCCCTCGGCGCTCCACACCGCCGCCTCGAACAGAAACGTATGCTGCATGGGCTTCCCTCTCCTGGTGCTTCCTGAGTCGATCCCGTACGCCGCCACCGCCCGGCCCGGGGGGTGGAGCATACTACCCGATGCGCGGCGGTTTCCCCATGGGCGCCTCGCCGCGGCACTGGTTCGGGAACGTCCGCCGGGGCGCTTTTCATCCCGCCCGGAGCCTGCCTGGGCACGGCGGTGGGCGACATCCCCGCCATGCCTCATCCACGGCCCCATTGTGAACCATTGTGAACAATCGCCGCCGCGCGGCCGGTGCCGCGCCCGCCTTTCATTACGATTTGCTTGCAGTGTGTGGCAAACGCGTAATAGTTTAGTGACCAGCAGCACAACGGCCGCGCAGTCGGCCGCTTCCACATATAACAATTGCTGTTCGGATGCATGAGCAGACCTGCCGCATGGGCGCCGCGGGATTCGAGTTCCGCGCGCGCCTTGACGGTCGACCATTCATTCAGTCCAGACTGGAGATTCAAACTCATGAGCAAGCTGCATATCATGGCCGCCGGTACGGCTCTCGCCCTGCTGGCCGCCGGCACCACCGCCCAGGCCGGCGCCACCCTGGATTCCGTCAAGCAGAAAGGCCACGTGCAGTGCGGGGTCAGCACCGGCATCCCCGGCTTTTCCTCCGCCGATGACAAGGGCAACTGGACCGGCATCGACGTGGATGTCTGCCGCGCCGTCGCCGCCGCGGTGCTCGGCGACGCCAATGCCGTGAAGTACACCCCGCTGACCGCGAAGGAACGGCTCACCGCGCTGCAGTCCGGCGAGATCGACATGCTCTCCCGCAACACCACCTGGACCGCCACCCGCGACACCTCGCTGGGCATCAACTTCACCGGCGTCAACTACTACGACGGCCAGGGCTTCCTGGTGAGCAAGAACCTGGGCGTGAAAAGCGCCCTGGAGCTCAACGGCGCCTCGGTCTGCATCCAGTCCGGCACCACCACCGAGCTGAACCTTTCCGACTATTTCCGCGCCAAGAAGATGGAGTTCCAGCCGGTGGTGTTCGACACCTCCGACCAGACCATCAAGGGCTTCGAGGCGGGCCGCTGCGACGTGCTCACCTCCGACCAGTCCCAGCTCTACGCGCTGCGCATCAAGCTGGCCGACCCCAACAGCGCCATGGTGCTGCCCGAGGTCATCTCCAAGGAACCCCTCGGCCCGGTGGTCCGCCAGGGCGACGACCAGTGGTTCAACGTGGTGAAGTGGACCCTGTTCGCCATGGTCAACGCCGAGGAGCTGGGCATCACCGCCGCGAACGTGGACGAGATGAAGGCCGGCACCGATCCCAACGTCAAGCGCATGCTCGGCACCGAGGGCGACATCGGCGTGGGCATGGGGCTCGGCAACGACTGGGCCTACAACATCGTCAAGCAGGTGGGCAACTACGGCGAGATGTTCGAGCGCAACGTGGGCAAGGGCTCGCCGCTCGGCATCGAGCGCGGGCTGAACGCCCTGTGGACCAACGGCGGCCTGCAGTACGCGCCGCCCATCCGCTGATCCCGCCGGCATGCAGCCGAAGCGGCGGCACCCCCCTGGCCGGGGGTGCCGCCGCATCCCCTTCCCGGCAATCGCAGGAGCCTGACCCATGGCGGCAGACCCGCGCGAGGACGACCTTCCGTCGAAACCACCGGTCTGGAACGATCCGCGCATCCGCGCCCTGGTGTTCCAGATCGCGATCGTGATCGCGGTGTCGGCCTTCGGCTACTACCTGTTCGACAACACCCTCACCAACCTGGAGAAGCGCGGCATCACCACCGGCTTCGGGTTCCTCGATTCCCAGGCCAGCTTCGGCATCATCCAGACCCTGGTGGAGTACAGCGAAACCTCCACCTACGGGCGCACCTTCATCGTCGGCCTGCTCAACACCCTGCTGGTGTCCGGGCTCGGCATCGTCCTGGCCACCCTGCTGGGATTCATCATCGGCATCGCCCGCCTCTCCAGCAACTGGCTCATCGCCAAGCTGGCGGCCGCCTACGTCGAGATATTCCGCAACATTCCCCTGCTGCTGCAGATCTTCTTCTGGTACTTCGCGGTCCTGCGGGCCCTGCCCTCGCCGCGCCAGAGCCATGATCTCGGCGGCGTGGTATTCCTGAACCTGCGCGGGCTCTACCTGCCGCGCCCCCTGTTCGAGCCGGGCTTCGGGTTCGTGTTCGCGGCCCTGGTCGCGGCCATCGCGGGAAGCATCCTCATCACCCGCTGGGCCAGCCGGCGCCAGGAGGCCACCGGGCAGCAGTTCCACACCATCTACACCGCCATCGGCCTCATCCTGGGACTGCCCCTGCTGACCTTTCTCGCCCTGGGCGCGCCGCTGGCCTGGGAGCTGCCCGAGCTGCGCGGGTTCAACTTCCAGGGCGGGATCCCCGTCATCCCCGAGCTCTCCGCCCTGCTGGTGGCGCTGTCCATCTACACCGCCGCCTTCATCGCCGAAATCGTCCGCGCCGGCATACTCGCGGTGAGCCGCGGCCAGACCGAGGCGGCCCATGCCCTCGGGCTGCGTCCCGGGCTCACCCTGCGCCTGGTCATCATCCCCCAGGCCATGCGGGTCATCATCCCGCCGCTCACCAGCCAGTACCTGAACCTGACCAAGAACTCGTCGCTGGCGACGGCCATCGGCTACCCGGACCTGGTCTCGGTGTTCGCCGGCACGACCCTGAACCAGACCGGGCAGGCGGTGGAGGTCATCGCCATGACCATGGGGGTCTACCTCACCATCAGCCTGGTCATCTCCCTGCTGATGAACTGGTACAACAAGCGCAAGACACTGGTGGAGCGATAGACGATGCCCGCGACCCACGCCCCCCAACCCGATCTGCCGCCGCCCATCATCAGCGTGGGCGCCATCGGCTGGATGCGCCGCAACCTCTTCTCCTCGCTGCCTAACACGGCGCTGACCCTGTTCGCCCTCTACCTGCTGTGGCTGCTGATCCCGCCGGCCATCCAGTGGGCGCTCATCGATGCCAACTGGTCCGGCACCAGCCGCCAGGACTGCACCGGCGGCGGCGCCTGCTGGGTCTTCGTCCAGGTGCGCTTCTACCAGTTCATGTACGGCTTCTACCCCGAGGCCGAGTCGTGGCGGGTGAATCTCACCTTCCGGCTGCTGATCGCCCTGGCCATCCCGCTGTTCATCCGCACCTTCCGCTGGAAGGGCTGGCTCGGCGCGTTCCTGCTGCTGGGCTATCCGGTGATCGCCTACTACCT
>JAQVKR010000211.1 GCA_028694565.1 Gammaproteobacteria bacterium
GCACATCACCTCCCTAGCCGACGACTACTACCATTTCGACCCGGCCCACCACCGGCTCAAGGGCGAGCGCCTCGGACGTGTCTACCGCCTCGGCGATCCCATCCGGGTGCAGGTGGCGCGGGTGAACCTCGATGATCGCAAGATCGACTTCGAGCCCCTTTCCACCCCGCCCACCGGGGCCCGCCGGGGTCCGGGCAAGCCCGGCGGTGAAGGGGGGGAGGGCGGTTCCGGCGCGGAGAAGGGCCGGCGCTCCGGCCGCGGCCGGCGGGGCAAGCGCGCCGGGGAGGCCGCGCAGGCGGAGTCCGCCGGGCCGGGGACGGAGGCCGTCGAGGCGGGCGCCGCGCCGGCCGAGCCGAAGAAGAAATCCCGATCCGGCCGCAGCCGGCGCCGGCGCGGGGGGGGCGAGGCGAAGTCGGAGCCCGTCGCACCGAAGGCCGAATCCGCCCCGCCGGAGGCGGAGCCCGCCACGCCGAAGAAGAAATCGAGATCCGGTCGCAGCCGGCGCCGGTCCTCCTCCTCGAAGCAGCGCTGATCCGCCATGGCGAGGGCCAACGAGCACCGGCGCCCCGCCCGCGGGCGGGGCCGTGACCCGTCTCGATCGGAGGGACGCGCCGTCCCGGCCGGCGAGGCGCTGGTCTATGGCCTGCACGCGGTCGCGGCGCTGCTGGAACGCGCCCGGGACCGCGTGCACGAAGTGATCCTCCAGGAGGGCCGGGGGGATGCCCGCATCCAGGCGCTGCTGGAGCGGGCCACGGCGGCCGGGGTGGCCGTGACTAGGCGGCCCCGCCAGGAGCTGGACGAGGCCTGGCCGGAGTGGAACCACCAGGGGGCGCTGGCGCGCTGCCGGGAGTCCGCCCCCCTGGGCGAGCAGGATCTGGCGGAGCTTCTGCAGCGGGTGGAGCAGCCCCTGCTGCTGGTGCTCGACGGGGTCCAGGATCCCCACAACCTGGGCGCCTGCCTGCGCACCGCCGACGCCGCCGGCGTGACCGCCGTGGTGGCTCCCCGCGACAAGGCCGCGGGGCTGACGCCCGTGGTGCGCAAGGTGGCCTGCGGGGCCGCCGAGACGGTGCCCTTCGTCACCGTCACCAACCTGGCCCGCACCCTGCGCGGCCTGCGGGAGGCGGGTCTGTGGGTGGTGGGCACGGCCGGCGAGGCGGAGCGCGACATCCACCATGCCGATCTCACCGGCCCCCTGGTCCTGATCCTGGGGGCGGAGGGCAAGGGACTGCGCCGCCTCACCCGCGAGCACTGCGACTTCCTGGTCTCCATCCCCCTGCGCGGCACCGTCAGCAGCCTCAACGTCTCCGTGGCGACCGGCATCTGCCTGTTCGAGGCCCTGCGCCAGCGGGACGCGAAGTCGCTGGAGGGGCAGGGCTGAGGGGTGTGATGGCGGGGTCAGTGGCCGGTTGCCGGCATTCGGCAAGCGGGTAGACCTTCGCACCCCTGATAGGGTAAATGAAACGGGTCATCGGGGCGTGCGCCGGCGCGCATGGCGGGAACTGGAGTGTTCCCTGCGACCCCATACCATCGATTTGGGGTTCATCTCAGGGACGAGAACATGCTTCACCTCCGTTTCGGATCCGCGT
The DNA here is from genome assembly GCA_028694565.1 of Gammaproteobacteria bacterium. GTDB lineage: Bacteria > Pseudomonadota > Gammaproteobacteria > DSM-26407 > DSM-26407 > Thioalbus. The sequence continues at coordinate 1,587 of JAQVKR010000211.1, forward strand.
CCGCCGCCGCCCGCCGCTTTTTTGCCTCCGCTTCCCCGCACCGCCCGGCACCAACGCCGCGGGCCTTGGCCCTATGGTTCGTTCTTCCGCTGCTGCAGGCCCTCGCGGGGGTGGCCCATGCCGATGCCGTCGGCGCGACGCAGGGCGCCTTCGCGGTGGATGAGCAGGGAACCGCCACCTACTCCATTCCGCTCCAGCTCCCGCCGGGCACGGCCGGCATGCAGCCCGAACTCTCCCTCAGCTACAGCGGCCGTTCCGGGAACGGGCTGCTCGGCGTCGGCTGGTCCCTGGGAGGGCTGTCCACCATCCACCGCTGCGCGGCCACCATCGCCCAGGATGGCTTCGCCGACGGGGTGGACCTGGAACGGGACCGTTTCTGCCTGGACGGCCAGCGGCTGATCGCCGTTGCCGGCGAATATGGCCTGGACGGCGCCGAGTACCGGACCGAGATCGACAGCCAGGTGAAGGTGGTCTCCTACGGACAGGCGGGTGGCGGGCCGGCCTGGTTCCGCGTCTGGACGAAATCCGGCCAGATCATGGACTACGGCAACAGTGCCGACAGCGTTGTAGCCGTTGATCCAACTGGTGACGTGCTGACCTGGTCGGTGAGCCGTATCAGCGACACGGTCGGCAACTACTTCTCCTTCACCTATCACAACGACGCGTCGAGCGGGGAGCATCATCCACTCCGGATCGACTACACCGGAAACGACCCGGCCGGCGTGCCGCCCTACGCCCAGGTGCTCTTCAACTACGAGGCACGCAGCGACACGACATTCGGCTATGCGCTTGGCCATCGCCGCGAGCAGAACGTTCGTCTCGCGTCGGTGCAGATGCGGGTGGATGGGGACCTGGCGCGGGAATACCGGCTTTCCTACGAGCAGGGTGGGACCACCGGGCGTTCGCGCATCCAGTCCGTCCGCGAATGCGGCATGGAGGGCGGCTGCCTGCCCGCGCTGGAGTTCACTTGGCAGGAGGGCCAGAAGGGCTTCATCGAGGAGCCCGCCTGGGGCGTCGACGACCCGGATTTCAATTTCAGCTACAAGGAAAATCCCGATGTGGGCTTCAGGGCCCTCGACCTGAACGGCGACGGCCTGATCGATTTCCTTCGCGCCCGTGCCAAGGGGGACGAACGCTCCCATGCCGCCTTCATCAACACGGGCAATGGCTTCACGCGGGATGATTCCTGGTCCCTGGCGGCATTTCCGGAAGCCCATTTCGTCCAGGGAGGCTATGACGATTCCGGCATGCGGGTGGTTGATCTCAACAGTGACGGGTTGCCCGACCTGTTGCGTGCCTCACTTGGATTTCTGACATTCGTTGACTATCACAGGGCCTACCTCAACACGGGACAGGGCTTCATCGAGGACGAGTCCTGGGAGGTGCCGGACAGAGATATAGACTTCGTCTATGGAACGGATGATGCGGGCACAAGGATTGTCGACCTGAATAGCGATGGTTTGCCCGACCTGTTCTCTGCATTTCAGAGTGGCAATGCACAGAAGCATGCATCTTACCTCAACACCGGTTCCGGTTTCGTCAGGCAGGATGACTGGACGGTACCCAACCAGGATGCGCATTTCGCCTATCCCTCCAACACGGACGAAGGCGCGCGGCTCGTCGATCTGAACGGGGACCAGCTTCCAGACATCCTGAAGTTGCGCCGCTGGAATGGGGGCAGCATCCGGCTCGGCTTCCTGAACACCGGAGAGCATTTCGATCGCAACGACGAGTGGCTGCCGGCCGATGCCGGGTTCTCCTTCTCCTACAAGTCCGATTGGGACGGCGCCGAGAGCGTGGACCTGAACGGCGACGGCCTGGCCGACCTGCTTCAGATCAAGGTCCTGGAGACGGGCGTGCGCGTGAGCCGGGCCTACATCAACACCGGCACGGGGTACGTGGAGGACGCGGGCTGGCATATCGCCGACGAGCAGATCAAGTTCCAGCATAAGATCAAGGACCGCGGCCTGCGGCTTGCCGACCTGAACGGGGACGGTCTGGCGGACCTCCTGGCCGCCTATCGCGACGGCACCCAGGTGGTGCGGGCCGCCTACATCAACACCGGGCGGGGCTTCGTGCGGGATGATGACTGGAACTTCCCCGGAACCATCACCTACGACAACCAGTCCGACGACGTCTTCGCAATCAAGGACGCCGGCTACCCGCGCGGACTCCAGATCCTCGATATTAACGGCGATGGCCTGGCGGATCTGCTGCGGGCCCACAGCTACGAGTACGGCAGCCGCCACACCGCCTTCATCAACCGGGGTCCGGTCCCGGATCTCCTGCGCGGCGTCCGGGACGCCCTGGGCGCGGAGACCGCTCTCACCTACAGCTCCCTGACCGACAAGGGGATCTATACCAAGGGCGCGGGCGCGGTCTTCCCCCAGCAGGACTTCCAGGCCCCCCTCCCGGTGGTGAGCGCCGTGGAGAGCTCCGACGGCGCCGGGGGAACCTACCGGCTCGAATACCGCTACGCCGGGGCGCGGGTTCATCTCCAGGGGCGCGGGTTCCTCGGCTTCGAGCGCGTGGAGTCCACCGACTCCCGGACCGGTCACCAGACAATCACCGGCTACCGGCAGGATTTCCCCTATGCCGGCCTGGCCAGCTGGACCGAGCAGCGGCTTGCCGACGGCACCCTGGTGCAGCGGGTGGAGAGCACCTACGACGCCCTGTCGAGCGCCAACGGTGCGGTCCGGTTCCCTTATGCCGCCGCCACCGTCGAGCGGAGCTACGAGCTGACCGGCGCACTGACCACCCAGGTGACCACCCAGTCGGCCTACGACGGGTTCGGGAACCCCACCCAGATCGTGGTGACCACCGAAGGGGGCGGAGAGGTCTTCGTCAAGGAGACGGTCAATACCTATGACAACGATCCGGCGCTGTGGCACCTGGGGCGGCTGCGGCGGGCGGTCGTCACCCACCGCGGCGCGGACGGCGACGTCCAGGTGCGGACCTCCGCCTTCGAGTACGCGCCGGTCACCGGGCTGTTGACCCGGGAGGTGATCGAGCCCGACTCCCCCACCGCCTGGCAGGCGACCGACTACGAATACGACGCCTTCGGCAACAAGGTGCGCGCCACCCTCAGCGGGCCGGACCTGGAGAGCCGCGTCACCACCACGGGCTACGACGCCCGGGGGCGGTTCGCCACGACCACGGCCAACGCCCTCGGCCACAGCGAGACCCGCGTCCATCATCCCGCCTTCGGCGGCGTGCAGAGCCTCACCGGACCCAACGGCCTCACCACCACCTGGACCTATGACGAGTTCGGGCGGCAGGTGCTCGAGCAGCGGGCCGACGGCACCGTGACCGAGAAGCAGTTCGAGTGGTGCGACGCGGCCGCCGGCTGCATGGCCGGCGCGGTCTACCGGGTCACGACCCTGAACACCGGCAACGCGCCCAACACGCTCTACTATGACATCCTGGGGCGCGAGATCCGCAAGGAGGGCCGCGGCTTCGACGGCACCCCTGTCTACCAGGACACCGTCTACAACGCGATCGGCCAGGTGGCCCGGGCCTCCCTGCCCTACGCCGTGGGAGAGGCCGCCCACTGGGTGGAGACCGCCTACGACGCACTCGGGCGGGAGACCGCCATCACCCAGCCCGGTCCCGGCGGCAGTGCCTCGGTCACCGAAACCCACTATGACGGCCTCTCCACCACGGTCGTCGATCCCCTCGGCCGCCAGAAGGCCTCCACCCGCAATGCGCTCGGCAAGGTTGTCCACGTCCAGGAGGAGGAGGGCGCCTGGCTGACCCACGGCTAGGACGCCGCGGGCAACCTGGTCCGCACCGACGCCGGCGGCGTCGTCACCACCATGGCCTACGACATCCGCGGCCGCAAGGTGACCATGGACGATCCGGACATGGGCCACTGGGAGTACCGCTACAAC
>JAQVKR010000212.1 GCA_028694565.1 Gammaproteobacteria bacterium
CGGGGTCGCTGAAGCTCTCGCGCCGCATCACGTGGCACCAGTGACAGGCGAAGTAGCCGCTGGAGACGAACAGCAGGCGCCACTCCCGGCGCGCCGCGGCCAGGGCCTCGGGGCCCCACGTCCGCCACGCCACGGGATCCCCGGCATGCAGCGCCAGGTAGGGGGAGGGATGATCGGTCAGCGGGCCGGCGGCGGGCGCGGGCGGGACCAGGAGCAGGAGCAGGGCGAGGAGGATGGCGACGGCGGGACGCAGAGGCATGGGGCGGTCTCCGTGCGCGGCCGGCGCGGAACGTCCGGGCACACAGACTTCAGACCGCGCCGCGCGGATTTGGTTTGTGCGCCCCGGCCGGAGGGCTAGGCGTTCGGCGGGCGGTCCCCGTCCGGCGCCCCGGGCGTGGCCCCGGAGCCGTCGTCGCCCTGGGTGTCCAGCTCATCCTGCAGGCCATCCCGGGTATAGCGCTGGCCGTCCTCGGGCTCGGGCTCCGGCTCTGGCGCGTCCCCGCCCCGCTCGAGCGCCGCCTGTTCCGCCTGGGCGCGGTCGAACTCCGCCTCGAACTCCGCCTCTGACTCCACTCCGCCGATAGCCGGCTCCGGTCGGGCCGGGGTGGCCCCGCCGCCGGCCTCCGCGGACGGCTCCTCCCCGGCATCGCGCCGGCGCACGATCGCCCGGGAGAAGAAGATCCCGATCTCGAACAGCAGCCACATGGGCAGCGCCAGCAGCGTCTGGGAGATGACGTCCGGCGGGGTGAGCAGCATGCCCACCACGAAGGCGACGATGATGACGTAGGGCCGCTTGGCCACCAGCGCGTCCGGCGTGGTGACCCCCATGCTCACCAGCACGATGGTGGCGATGGGCACTTCGAACGCCACGCCGAAGGCGAAGAACAGCTTGAGGACGAAATCGAGATAGCGGGCGATGTCGGTCATCACCGCCACGCCTTCGGGCGCGGTGCTGGTGAAGAACCCGAACACCAGCGGGAAGACCACGAAGTAGGCGAACAGCATGCCCAGGTAGAACAGGAAGGTGCTGGAGACCACCAGCGGCAGCACCATCCGGCGCTCGTGCTGGTACAGCCCCGGGGCCACGAAGGCCCAGACCTGGTAGAAGATGAACGGCAGCGAGGCGAAGATGGCCAGCACCAGCGCCAGCTTGAAGGGCGTGAGGAAGGGCGAGGCCACCTCGGTGGCGATCATGCTCGTGCCCGCCGGCAGGTGCTTCAGCAGCGGGTCGGCGATGAAGGTGTAGAGATCGTTGGCGAAGGGCAGCAGGGCCACCATCACCACCAGCACCACCATCACGCAGCGCAGCAGGCGATCGCGCAGCTCCACCAGGTGCGACATGAACGGCTGTTCGTTGTCGCCGGGGGCCATGTCGGGATCAGGGCTTTGGCTCATCGCTCTGCTTCGGCTCCGCGGTGTCCGCCGGGGAGCGCGCGGCTCCGGCCTGGGGCGTGCCTTCCGGCGCGGGCCGGGCGGCGCCCTCGACCGCTTCGCGGGTCTGCTCGACGATTTCGTGCACGCCGCTCGACTGGGCCTGCTTGGCCATGATCTGCTTGAGTTCCTCGGCCTTGATCTCGCGGTCGATCTCGGTCTTGACGTTCATCACCACGCGCCGGGCACGGCCGATCCACAGCCCGGCGGTGCGGGCCGCCTTCGGCAGCCGTTCCGGCCCGAGCACCAGCAGGGCTACCACGGCGATGAGCGCTAGCTCCCAGAAACCGACGTCGAACATGGAGTGCGGGGAGTCCGATCAGAAACCCGGAACACCGGCGGCCGCCCGGGGCGGACACCGGAAGGAGGCCCGGGTCAGACCTCCTTCTTGTCCTTGGAAGTGACCTCGCCTTCGATGGCGTCGTCGGCCGATTCCTTCAGCTGCGGCTTCTCCGCCTCGGCCGGCTTCTCCTCCTCGCCCTCGCGCACGGACTTCTTGAAGCCCTTGATCGCCTCGCCGAGATCACTGCCGACGTTGCGCAGGCGCTTGGCGCCGAACAGCAACAGCACGATGACCAGGATAATCAGAAGCTGCCAGATACTGATTCCGCCCAAACCCATAGATGTTCTCCGAGTATCGCCTCAATCAGGCGTTCAAGCCGTCCGGGGGGGCGCGCCCGCGCCCCGGCCTATTCCGCCTGGCCCCGCGCGGCTTTCTCGTCAAGCCCCGAAACGCCGAACCGCCGCGCCAGTTCCTCGAGCACCTGCTCAGGACGCAGGTCCAGGTAAGCCAGCATCACCAGCGTATGAAACCACAGATCCGCGGTTTCATAAACAACATGTGCGGCATCCCCGTCCTTGGCCGCCAGCACGGTCTCGGTGGCTTCCTCGCCCACCTTCTTCAGGATCCCGTCCAGCCCCTTGGCGTACAGCCCCGCCACGTAGGATTTGGAGGGATCCTCCGTCTTGCGCGCCTCCAGCACCTCGGCCAGGCGGGCGAGCACCTCGCTCATGGCTGTTTCCCGTAGAGGGCCGCCGGGTCCTTCAGCACGGCCTCCACCGTCGCCCATCCGCCGTCGCGATACTGCTTGTAGAAGCAGCTCTCGCGCCCCGTGTGGCAGGCGATGCCGCCCACCTGCTCCACGCTGAGCAGGACCACGTCGTTGTCGCAGTCCAGGCGGAGATCACGCAGGCGCTGCACGTTCCCCGACTCCTCGCCCTTGCGCCAGAGCTTGCCGCGGGAGCGCGACCAGTAGATGGCCCGCCCCTCCTGCACCGTCAGCGCCAGGGATTCGCGGTTCATCCAGGCCAGCATCAGCACCCGGCCGCTGGCCGCGTCCTGGGCGATGGCCGGCACCAGCCCGTCGGCGTTCCACTTGATTTCATCGAGCCAGGTATCGCTCATTCCGGGTCTCGTCTCGTATCCGGGGAATCATCCACCGCGGCAACCCCTGCCAACGCCGCCGCGGCCTGAAGAGAGCGCCAGTTTACCCTTTCGGCGGAGTCTTCACCACGAAGGCACGAAGCTTGAAAGGACTGAATGGACAGGATTTACAGGATTCGCAGGATTAGACGCTCGCTGGCATACGATCTCGAATGGCACTGTGAAGCCGGCAGGTCACTGCTGGCGCGTCTCTTGATCAGCGCAACGATGGGAAATCTTCCCGCCAGGAGCAAGACCTTGTGAGATGCACAAGGAAATCCGGTCAATCCTGTAAATCCTGTCTATTTCTTCCTTTGCCTTTCTTCGTGTCCTTCGTGCCTTCGTGGTGAGCACTTCCACAGCCGGCGCAACAATGGCACAGGGACTCAGTCGCCGTCGCTGTTCCGGGGCCAGGCGGCCATCAGCATGGCGCCGCCCAGCGCCGCGAGGATCCAGGTGGTGACCGGCGCCCGGCCGAGCATCAGCTGGCCGTAGCCGTCCAGCCCCAGCAGCACCGCGGCGCTGACCACCAGCGCCGCGCCGGTGAGCGCCAGGAAGCTGCGCCGGTTGGCGCGCCGGATCTCCCGCCGCAGCAGCCGCCACTGCTGGTCGCTGCCGCCCTGGCGCTCGCGCTCCCGCACCGATCGGGCGATGTCGTAGATCATGGCCGGCATCTCCGGCAGCCGCTCGGCCAGCAGCGGCAGGCTGGCGCGCAGGTTCTTCACCAGCGCCCGCGGGCCCACCTGCTCGCTCAGCCAGCGCTCCATGTAGGGCTTGGCGGTGGTCCAGAGATCCAGCTCCGGGTAGAGCATCCGCCCCAGCCCCTCGATGTTGAGCAGCGTCTTCTGCAGCAGCACCAGCTGCGGCTGCACCTCCATGTTGAAGCGGCGCGCGGTCTGGAACAGCCGCAGCAGGAAGTGGCCGAAGGAGATGTCCTTCAGGGGACGCTCGAAGATGGGCTCGCAGACGGTGCGGATGGCCGCCTCGAACTCCTCCACCCGGGTGCCGTAGGGAACCCAGCCCGACTCCACATGCAGCTCGGCCACCCGCCGGTAGTCGCGGTTGAAGAAGGCGAGCAGGTTGAGCGCCAGGTAGCGCTGGTCCTCGGCGCTGAGACTGCCCATGATGCCGAAGTCCACGGAGATGTAGTGGGGATTCTCCGGGTCGGTGATGTCCACGAAGATGTTGCCCGGGTGCATGTCCGCGTGGAAGAAGCTGTCGCGGAACACCTGGGTGAAGAAGATCTCCACCCCCAGCTCGCCGAGGCGCTTCATGTTGGTGCCGTGGCGCTTCAGGGTCTCGATGTCGTTCACCGGCACCCCGCCGATGCGCTCCATCACCATCACGCTGGAGTGCACGTAGGGCCAGTAGACCTCGGGGATGTAGACCATGCCGGAGTCGATGAAGTTGCGCCGCAACAGGGAGGCGTTGGCCGCCTCGCGCTGCAGGTCGAGCTCGTCGAAAATGGTCTTCTCGAACTCCGCCACCACCTCCAGCGGCCGCAGCCGGCGCCCATCGGGCCAGTAGCGCTCCGCCAGCTCGGCGATGGTGTAGAGCAGATCCACGTCGCGGCGGATGGTCCGCTGGATGCCCGGCCGCACCACCTTGAGCACCGCCTCGCGGCCGTCCTTGAGGCGCACCGCGTGCACCTGCGCCACCGAGGCCGAGGCCAGCGGCTGCTCGTCGAAGTGGTCGAACACTTCCGCGAGGGAGCGGCCGTAGGCGCGCTCCACGATGGCCCGCGCCTCGCTGCCCGGGAACGGCGGCACGCGATCCTGCAGCCGGTTGAGCTCGATGGCGATGTCGTCGGGCAGCAGATCGCGGCGGGTGGAGAGAATCTGGCCGAACTTCACGAAGATGGGGCCGAGATCCTCCAGGGTGCGGCGGATGCGCACCGCCCGCGGCGCCCGCTCGCGGCGCAGCCAGTTCCAGGGGGAGAGGTAGTAGATGAAGCGCAGCGGGCGGAACAGGTGGGTGGCGAGCACCACCTCGTCCAGGCCGTGGCGAATCAGTACCAGGTTGATGTGGATCAGGCGCAGGAACAGGCCGGGACGGATCATGCGGCGCCCCCGCCCGCACCAGGGGCCAGGCGGTGGCGCAGCCGCTCCACCCGGGCCTCGAGCCGGTCGAGATCGCCGCGCAGCCGATCCACCTCGGCCATCCAGCCCCGCACCGGGCGGGGATGGGGCAGCCAGCGCCGCTCCTCCTGCAGGTACTCCCCGGCGTCCCGGGCCAAGGCATCGAGGCCGGCCCGCCCCCAGCCGGCCACGCCCCGCGCCAGGTTGCCCAGCTGGTGCGCGGCCACGTCGCCCACCAGCTGGGAGAGGTGCTCCTCCCAGTCGATCTGGAGCCCCTCCAGCAGGGCCTTGAACCGCCGCCCCAGCTCCACGTCGCCGCGGATGGTCACCTCGCCGCCGAACAGGCCCCCGCCGCCGGTCCCGAAGCGCAGCAGCGCCAGGGGCGATCCGCTCAGGGTGGCGTCAGGCTCGGCCTCGAAGGCGGAGAGGAGCTGGACCCCGTCGGCCCCGGGGAGGAGGTAGAGGTTGAGCGGCGTGCCCCGGAACTCCAGGGCCACCACCCG
>JAQVKR010000213.1 GCA_028694565.1 Gammaproteobacteria bacterium
TCTTTATGGCTTTCACCCCCCCGGCTGATGGCCGTCAATGCCCCATGGATGAAATGCGCGGCCCATCGGGCTAAAATCCGACACTTTGACACTCGGCGGCGCTCCCGCCGCCGTCCGCGGCCATCCCCGGGACACGACCGGGGCCACATGCAATGCCTGGAGGCAACCGGGTTCCATGCTCAAGAACTACCTCTTCACCTCCGAGTCGGTCTCGGAAGGCCATCCCGACAAGATCGCCGACCAGATCTCCGATGCGGTGCTCGACGCGCTCCTGGAACGGGACCAGCGCGCCCGCGTGGCCTGCGAAACCCTCATCAAGACCGGGGGCGTCATTGTCGCCGGCGAGATCACCACCTCCGCCTGGGTCGACCTCGACGAGGTGGTGCGCGGAGTCATCTGCGACATCGGCTACACCAGCTCCGACATGGGCTTCGACGGCCACACCTGCGCGGTGATGTCCCTCATCGGCAAGCAGTCGGGCGACATCGCCATGGGCGTGGACCGCACCAGCCCCGAGGAGCAGGGCGCCGGCGACCAGGGACTGATGTTCGGCTACGCCACCAACGAGACCGACGTGCTGATGCCCGCGCCCATCACCTACGCCCACCGGCTGGTGCAGCGCCAGGCGGAGATGCGCAAGCACGGCGTGCTGCAGTGGCTGCGCCCCGACGCCAAGAGCCAGGTGACCTTCCGCTACGAGAACGGCCGGCCGGCCGGCATCGAGGCGGTGGTGCTCTCCACCCAGCACGATCCGGACGTCTCCCAGAAGGACATCCGCGAGGCGGTGATGGAGAACATCATCCTGCCCACCCTGCCCGAGGAGTGGCTGGACAAGGACACCAAGTACCACATCAACCCCACCGGCCAGTTCATCATCGGCGGCCCGGTGGGCGACTGCGGCCTGACGGGGCGCAAGATCATCGTCGACACCTACGGCGGCATGGCCCGCCACGGCGGCGGCGCGTTCTCCGGCAAGGACCCCTCCAAGGTGGACCGCTCGGCGGCCTACGCCGGCCGCTACGTGGCCAAGAACATCGTCGCCGCGGGGCTGGCCGAGCGCTGCGAGATCCAGGTCTCCTACGCCATCGGCGTGGCCGAGCCCACCTCCATCAGCATCGACACCTTCGGCACCGGCAGGCTGCCCGAGGAGAAGCTGGTGACCCTGGTGCGCGAGCACTTCGACCTGCGCCCCTACGGCATCGTCAAGATGCTGGATCTGATCCGGCCCATCTACCGCAGCACCGCCGCCTACGGCCACTTCGGCCGCGAGGAGCCGGACTACACCTGGGAGCGCACCGACAAGGCCGACATGCTGCGCGAGGCGGCCGGGGTTTAGGAGAAGAGACTTCAACGCCAAGGCGCAAAGACGCAAAGGCGCAAAGGCGCAAAGGCGCAAAGGCGCAAAGGCGCAAAGACAGAAGAGTAGGATGGGCAAAGGAGCGTAGCGACGTGCCCATCACCAGACGCGCTGATGGGCACGCTGCGCTTTGCCCATCCTACGAACTCTTTCGTCATCTTCTTTGCGTCTTGGCGCCTTCGCGTCTTTGCGTTAGAACAACGAAGCACTGAGCTTCACCATCCCCCCCGCCGAGGGGCGCTGCAGCGGGCCGTCCGGCCCGTCAGGCTCGGCGGGGACGCGGTTTCCACGACGCAACGGCGCTCACTTTCAGACTCCGGGAGAGTGAGAACTATGAACGCTGTCATCGACCCCTCGTTCAACGACTTCAAGGTGGCCGACCCGGCGCTGGCCGACTGGGGGCGCAAGGAGATCGCCATCGCCGAGACGGAGATGCCCGGCCTGATGGCCCTGCGCGCCAAGTACGCCGCCGAGCAGCCCCTCAAGGGCGCCCGCATCGCCGGCAGCCTGCACATGACCATCCAGACCGCCGTGCTCATCGAGACGCTGACGGCACTGGGCGCCGAGGTGCGCTGGGCCTCCTGCAACATCTTCTCCACCCAGGATCACGCCGCGGCGGCCATGGCCGCCTCGGGTGTGCCGGTCTACGCCTACAAGGGCGAGAGCCTGGAGGAGTACTGGGAGTACACCCACCGGATCATGGAGTGGGCCGACGGCGGCACCCCCAACATGATCCTCGACGACGGCGGCGACGCCACCCTGCTGGTGATCCTCGGCGCCAAGGCCGAGCAGGACGCCTCGGTGCTCGACCACCCCGGCAGCGAGGAGGAGCGGGTGCTGTATGCCGCCATCCGCCGGCGCCTGGAGAGTCGGCCCGGCTACTACGCCGAGCGCAAGGCGGCCATCCGCGGCGTCACCGAGGAGACCACCACCGGCGTCCACCGCCTCTACCAGATGGAGAAGCGCGGCGAGCTGCCCTTCCCCGCCATCAACGTCAACGACTCGGTCACCAAGAGCAAGTTCGACAACCTCTACGGCTGCCGCGAGTCGCTGGTGGACGGCATCAAGCGCGCCACCGACGTGATGATCGCCGGCAAGATCGCCCTGGTGCTGGGCTACGGCGACGTGGGCAAGGGCTGCGCCCAGTCCCTGCGCGGCCTCGGCGCCACCGTCTGGGTCACCGAGATCGACCCCATCTGCGCCCTGCAGGCGGCCATGGAGGGCTACCGCGTGGTGACCATGGACGAGGCGTGCGGCCAGGCTGACATCTTCGTCACCGCCACCGGCAACTTCCACGTCATCGCCCACGACCACATGGCGCGGATGAAGGACCAGGCCATCGTCTGCAACATCGGCCACTTCGACAACGAGATCGACGTGGCGAGCCTGGAGCGCTACGAGTGGGAGAACATCAAGCCGCAGGTGGACCACATCATCTTCCCGGACGGCAAGCGCATCATCCTGCTGGCCGAGGGCCGGCTGGTGAATCTCGGCTGCGCCACCGGCCACCCGAGCTTCGTGATGTCCAACTCCTTCACCAACCAGACCCTGGCGCAGATGGAGCTCTGGACCAAGGGCGATCAGTACGAGACCCGCGTCTACACCCTGCCCAAGCACCTGGACGAGGAGGTGGCGCGGCTGCACCTGCAGAAGATCGGCGCCCGGCTCACCACCCTCACCGAGGAGCAGGCCAGCTACATCGGCGTGCCGGCGGAAGGCCCCTACAAGCCCGACCACTACCGGTACTGAGTGAGGGTTCAAGCACCAACGCGAAGACGCACAGACGCCAAGGCGCGAAGAAATGAAGGGATGAAGGGGCAGGCGGTTTCGACTCCGCTATCGGCCCACGCCGCCGTCACGGACCTACATGCCTTGGATTCTATTTGTGCCTTGGCGTCTTGGCGTCGAACCCTCAGCCCGCAATGTCTTTACCGCCAAGGCGCCAAGAGCGCCAAGGGAAGAAACAGTTGGAATGTAGGATGGGCAAAGGAGCGTAGCGACGTGCCCATCACCAACCGTGCGTCGATGGGCACGCCACGCTTTGCCCATCCTACGGTCCTCCTGGCGTCCCTGGCGCCTTGGCGGTGGAACGCTTTTTTCGAGATCACGCCATGAGCGAATCACGCAATTTCAGCTTCGAGTTCTTTCCGCCCAAGACCGACGAGGGCCGGGAGAAGCTGCGGGGGGTGCGCGAGCGGCTCGCGCGGCTGGACCCCGCCTATTTCTCGGTCACCTTCGGCGCCGGCGGCAGCACCCAGGCCGGCACCCTGGAGGCGGTGCTGGAGATCCAGGCGGCCGGCAACGACGCCGCCCCCCACCTCTCCTGCATCGGCACCGACCGGGGCTTCATCCGCGAGCTGCTCACGACCTACCGCAGCCACGGCATCCGCCGCATCGTCGCCCTGCGCGGGGACCTGCCCTCGGGCAGCCGCGGGGCCGGCGAATTCCGCTACGCCAACGAGCTGGTGGCCTTCATCCGCGAAGAGACCGGCGACTGGTTCCACATCGAGGTGGCCGCCTACCCCGAGTTCCATCCCCAGGCGGCCAGCGCCCGCGCGGACCTGGAGAACTTCGCCCGCAAGGTGAAGGCGGGGGCCGACGCGGCCATCACCCAGTACTTCTACAACCCCGACGCCTACTTCCGCTTCCTGGAGGACGTGCGCGCCCTGGGCGTGGAGGCGCCGGTGGTGCCGGGCATCATGCCCATCACCAACTACAGCCAGCTGGCGCGCTTCTCCGACGCCTGCGGCGCCGAAATCCCGCGCTGGATCCGCAAGCGCCTGGAGTCCTTCGGCGACGACCGCGACGCCATCGTCGCCTTCGGCGAGGAGGTGGTCGCACGGCTGTGCGAGAAGCTGCTCGCCGGCGGCGCCCCGGGCCTGCACTTCTACACCATGAACCGCGCCGAGCCGACGCTGGCCCTGTGGCGCAACCTGGGCCTGCCCGGCGCCGACGCTGTTTGAAGTGATTTGAATAGACAGGATTAACAGGATTTTTCAGGATTCACAGGATGGCATGGAGGTTTGTTCGGGAAGCGCTGGCTGCCGGATCGGCACGCGGACACTGGAAAAGTCACCTCCGGAAAAATGATTTGGACATCCGTGCGAACAGTATTTGTTGGTACCGAATAACAACGGGGCAGTCCTGTTAATCCTGAAAAATCCTGTCAATCCTGTCTAATTTATCTGTCTAATTTATTAAGGGTTCTGTCCTATGAACAACCGGGAGATCGTCGAGCGGGATCTGCGGGTGGTGTGGCATCCCTGCACGCAGATGAAGGACCACGAGACGCTGCCGTTGATTCCCGTCCGCCGCGGCGAGGGGGTATGGCTGGAGGACTTCGAGGGCAACCGCTACCTGGACGCGGTGAGCTCCTGGTGGGTGAATCTCTTCGGCCACGCCAACCCGCGCATCAACGCCGCGGTCGCCGAGCAGATCGGGCAGCTGGAGCACGTCATCCTGGCCGGCTTCACCCACGAGCCGGTGGTGCGCCTATCCGAGCGACTGGTGCGGATCACCCCGCCCGGGCTCGAGCACTGCTTCTACGCCGACAACGGCTCATCGGCCATCGAGGTGGCGCTGAAGATGAGCTACCACTACTGGCGCAACTCGGGCCGGCCGGAGAAGACCCGCTTCATCAACCTCTCCAACAGCTACCACGGCGAGACCCTGGGGGCGCTGGCGGTAGGGGATGTCTCCCTCTACAAGGAGACCTACGAGCCGCTGCTGCTGAAGCCCTTCACGGTTCCCGCCCCCGACTGCTTCGACCGCGAGCCGGGCGAGTCCTGCGCCGAGGTCGCCCGGCGCATGTTCGTCCACATGGAGCGGGCCCTGGAGCGCCACGCCCACGAGACCTGCGCGGTGATCGTGGAGCCCCTGGTGCAGTGCGCCGGCTCCATGCGTATGTACGACCCGATCTACCTCACCCTGCTGCGGGAGGCCTGCGACCGGCACGGGGTGCACCTCATCGCCGACGAGATTGCCGTGGGCTTCGGGCGCACGGGGACGCTGTTCGCCTGCGAGCAGGCGGGCATCAGCCCGGATTTCATGTGCCTGTCCAAGGGGCT
>JAQVKR010000214.1 GCA_028694565.1 Gammaproteobacteria bacterium
TCCCTACAACATGGGGCGGCTGGCCGTGCGCATGCCGGTGCTCTGCCCCTGCACCCCCCACGGCGTGATGACCCTGCTCTCCCGCACCGGGGTCGAGCTGGCGGGCCTCGACGCGGTGATCGTGGGTGCCTCCAACATCGTCGGGCGGCCGATGGCCCTGGAGCTGCTCGGCGCCGGCTGCACCGTGACCGTCTGCCACAGCCGCACCCGGGACCTGTCCGCCCACATCGCCCGCGCCGACCTGGTGGTGGCCGCCGTGGGCCGCCCCGGCCTCATCCGCGGCGCGTGGATCAAGCCCGGGGCCATCGTCATCGACGTGGGCATGAACCGCCTGGACAACGGCAGGCTGGCCGGCGACGTGGAATTCGACGCCGCCCGCGAGCGCGCCGCCTGGATCACCCCCGTCCCCGGCGGCGTCGGCCCCATGACCATCGCCACCCTGCTCGAGAACACCCTCTACGCCGCCAACGAGCTCCATCCTGACTGAATTCCAAATAGACAGGATTCACAGGATTTTTATATTTGGGTTCAGAGTATCGGTCATCATTCCGGTCCGTGCGCTGCAGGGGCTTTTCCCCGGACCGATGCCTGAAATGCGAACGGCCGCGGAGAGGAGACCCCGCGGCCGTTCCGTTTTCCAATACCAATCAGTGTAATCGGCGTAATCTGCGGACAAACGGGGTTCCTTCCTGAATCCCGTCAATCCTGTAAATCCTGTCTATTAAAAACCTACCCCCGCCGCCAGGTCGTCCCCCCGGCGCCGTCCTCGAGGATGACGCCGGCGTCCTGGAGCTGGTCGCGGATGCGGTCGGCCTCGGCCCAGTCGCGCGCCTTGCGCGCCCGGGTGCGGGCGTCGATGAGCGCGTCGATGTCGCTGTCGCCCAGGCCGCCCTCCTCCGTCGCCGGCGCCCCCTTGAGATAGCCTTCGTGGTCGCCCTGCAACAGGCCGAGAAGGCCGCCCAGGCGGCGCAGCTCGGCGCCGAGCGCCGCGGCCTGCGCCGGGTCGCTCTCGCGGGCGCGGTTCACGGCCGTCACCAGGTCGAACAGCACCGCCAGCGCCTCGGGGGTGTTGAAGTCGTCGTCCATCGCCGCGGCGAAGCGGGCGGCGAAATCGCCCGTGGCGGGCGTCGCCTCCGGGAGACCGCGCAGGGCCGTGTAGAGACGGGTCAGTGCGGCGCGTGCCTTGTCCAGCTGGTCGTCGGCGTAGTTCAGCGGGCTGCGGTACTGGCTGGTGAGGATGAAGTAGCGCACCTCCTCGGGGCGGTAGCGCGCCAGGATCTCGCGCACGGTGAAGAAGTTGCCCAGGGACTTGGACATCTTCTCCTCGTTCACCCGCACGAAGCCGTTGTGCAGCCAGTAGTTGACGAAGGGCTCGCCGGTGGCGCCCTCGCTCTGGGCGATCTCGTTCTCGTGGTGGGGGAACTGCAGATCCTGGCCGCCGCCGTGGATGTCGAAATGGTTGCCGAGGCAGCAGGTGGACATGGCCGAGCACTCGATGTGCCAGCCGGGCCGCCCCGGTCCCCAGGGGGAATCCCACGCCGGCTCGCCCGGCTTGGCCGCCTTCCACAGGGCGAAGTCCAGCGGATCGTCCTTCTGCTCGCCCACCGCCACCCGCTCCCCGGCGCGCAGCTCGTCCACCTTCTTGCCCGAGAGCTTGCCGTAGTCGGGGAAGCGGCTCACGTCGTAGTAGACATCGCCGTTGGCGGCCACGTAGGCGTGGCCGTTCTCCACCAGCCGCCCGATGAGGGCGAGAATCTCGGGCATGGAGTCGGTGGCCCGCGGCTCGTGGTCGGGGCGCAGCACGCCGAGGGCATCGGCATCCTCGTGCATGGCGTCGATGAAGCGCCGGGTCAGTTCGCGGAAATCCTCCCCGCGCTCGTTGGCCCGCTGGATGATCTTGTCGTCGATGTCGGTGATGTTGCGGACGTAGTTGACCTCGAAACCGCTCGCGCGCAACCAGCGCACGATGACGTCGAACACCACCATGACCCGGGCATGCCCCAGGTGGCAGTAGTCGTACACGGTCATGCCGCACACGTACATGCGCACCTTGCCGGGCTCCAGAGGCCGGAACGGCTCCTTCTTTCGGGTCAGGGTGTTGTAGACCTGAAGCATCGCGATTTCCTGTGAGTTCATTGATTCGATGGGGAGGCGCCCGCCGCCAGCAGCCCGGCCCGGTGCAACCGCTCCGCCACCCGGGCCGCGCCCAGCAGCAGGATCAGGCGGCCCAGCTCCGGGCCGTCCGCCTCGCCGGTGAGCGCCACCCGCAGCGGATGGAACAGGCTCCGGCCCTTGTGCCCGGTGGCCTGGCGCAGGCGGTTGGTGAAAGCCTCGGGCGCTCCCGCGGGCCAGGCCGCGGCGGCGGCGCGGAAGAACTCCGGCCCCGCCTCGCGCAGCGCCGCCTCGGCGTCCGGGCTCACCGGCAGGGGATCCCGGAACAGGATGGCGGCCCAGTAGCGGGCATCCTCCGGCATCACCACGTTGGGACGGATGGCCGCGGTGAAGTCCCTCGCCGCGCCATCGGGCACCAGCGCCCGCACCCCCGCGCCCATCCACTCCCACAGCGCCTCCCCGGAGCTGGCGCCGACGGCCGCCCGCTGCCAGTGGCGCAGCTGATCCGGGTCGAACCTGGCCGGGGCGTGGCCCAGCGCGGTAAGCCCGAAGGCCCGGCCGAGGCCGGCGAGGTCATGCAGGGTCTCGTCGGGCAGGTGGTGGCCCAAGCGGGCGAGGTAGTTGGTCACCGCCCCGGGCAGGTAGCCGTCAGCGCGCAGATCCCGCACCGAGAGGCTGCCATGGCGCTTGGACAGGGGCGCCCCGTCCTGGCCCACGATGAGGGGCAGGTGGCCATAGAGGGGGGGCGCCAGCTCCAGCGCCCGCTGCACCAGCAGCTGGCGCGGAGTGTTGGAGAGGTGATCCTCGCCGCGCAGCACGTGGGTCACGCCCATCAGCGCATCGTCCACCGCATTGCTGAACAGGAACGCCGCCGTGCCGTCGCTGCGGCGGATGACGAAATCACCCAGGTCGTCGCTGGCGAAGGACTGGGGACCGCGCACCAGGTCGTCGAAGCGGAGCGCCTCCCCAGCCGGCACCCGGAAGCGGAGGCTGGCCGGCTCGCCCCGGCCCAGGCGTTCGGCGACCGTCTCCGGGGCCAGGTGGCGGCAGGTGCCCGGGTAGCGGGGCGGCCGTCCGGCGGCGAGCTGTTCACCGCGGGCGCGATCCAGGTCCGCCGCGGTGCAGAAGCAGGGATAGGCGTCACCCTGCTCCAGCAGGCGGGCGAAGAGATCCGCGTACAGCGCCGCGCGCTCCGACTGGCGGTAGAAACCGTCCGCGTGCCCGGGCGCCGGATCCCACGCCAGCCCCAGCCAGCGGAGATCCTCCAGCAACGAGGACTCGAACGCCGCCTCCGAACGGTCCCGATCGGTGTCCTCCACCCGCAGCAGGAAGCGGCCGCCGCCGGCGCGCGCCAGCAGCGCGTTGAACAGCGCCGTGCGGGCATTGCCCAGATGCATGTGCCCGGTGGGACTGGGCGCGAAGCGGGTGACGGGAGCGTGGTCGGCCATAGGCAGCGAATGTTACCGCCCCCCAACCCTTCAAGGCCACCTCGGATGGTGAATGAAACGCCGTGTTAACCGCAGATTCGCGTTGATTCCCGTGAATTGCGCGTCGGATCCGGATGTCCAGGTGTCCCGCGTGGGGCATGTGGCGGAAGGAAGGCCCCGCATGGCGCCCACGGGACCCGTGGCGCCTTGTCCGTCCGTCCAAATCATGGCGACGTGCACAGGCAACGACGGCCCCGTTATACCGGGCCGGAAAATCCACGCCAATCCACGCGAATCCGCGGTTGATCCGTTTTTACCTTTATCCGCCTGGAGCGATGGTCGTATCATCCCTGCCCATCGGACAACCGGAGGAAGCGCCATGCCCACACGCCGTCATCTGCTCACCGCCCTGCTGCTCCTGCCGCTGCTCGCCGGCGGCATGCTCACCGCCGCGGCCGCGGACGCCCCGCGGGTGAAGCTCCAGACCAGCCTCGGCGACATCGTCCTGGAGCTCGATCCCGGGCGGGCGCCGGCCACGGTGGAGAACTTCCTCGCCTACGTGCGGGACGGCTTCTACGACGGGACGATCTTCCATCGCGTCATCGAGGATTTCATGATCCAGGGCGGCGGCTTCAGCGCCGGGTACGAGCGCCGGAAAACCCGGGCGCCGATCCGCAACGAGGCGGACAACGGCCTGCGGAACCTGCGCGGAACCATCGCCATGGCCCGCACCAGCGATCCCCACTCCGCCACGGCCCAGTTCTTCATCAACGTGAAGGACAACACCTTCCTCGATCACGCCGCACCGACCCCCCGCGGCTGGGGCTACTGCGTCTTCGGCCGCGTGATCGAGGGGATGGAGACCGTGGACCGGATCCGCGCCGTGGCCACCGGCGCCGGCGGCCCCTTCCCGAAGGACGCCCCCCTGGAGGCGGTGGTGATCGAGCGGGCCAGCCTGGTCGACAGCGCGGAGTAGCCCGCGCGATGGCCGTTCTGTTCATCGCCGACCTGCACCTGGATCCGGCCCGCCCGGTACTCACCCGGCTGCTGCTGGAGTTTCTCGCCGGCGACGCCCGCCGGGGCGATTCGCTCTACATCCTCGGCGATCTGTTCGAGGCCTGGGTCGGGGACGACGACGACGCCCCGCTCGCGGCCGGGGTCACCGCCGCCCTGCGCCGCCTCGTCGCCGGCGGCGTCCCGGTCCAGGTCCAGCACGGCAACCGCGACTTCCTCCTCGGCGAGGATTTCGCCGCCGCCACCGGCTGCGCGCTGCTGCCCGAGCACGTCGTCATCGACCTCGATGGGGTCCCCACCCTGCTCATGCACGGCGACCTGCTCTGCACCGGCGACACCGGGTACCTCGCCTTCCGCGCCCAGGTGACCCGGCCCGAGTGGAAGGCCGCCATGCTCGCCCGCCCCCTGGCGCAACGCCGGGCCATCGCCGCCGGCCTGCGCGCCGAGAGCCAGGCCGCCACCACGGCGAAGGACTACGCCGCCATGGACGCCGCCCCGGACGCCGTGCTCGCCGCCCTGCGCGAGCATGGCGCCCGCCGCCTCATCCACGGCCACACCCACCGCCCCGGCATCCATCCCCTGCCCGAAATCGCCCCCGACGCCGAGCGCATCGTCCTCGGCGACTGGCGCGACGACCGCGGCAGCGTGCTGGTCTGCGACGCCGACGGCTGCCGCCTGCGCGATGTGGTCAGCGGGGGAAGGATTGTTTGATAGACAGGATTTTTCAGCCTGAATTCAACTCGTAAGTGCAACTCAGTTTGGCGGTGAGAGGACAAGCCACGGTAGCATCATGGCCCCCTCTAACCGCCAAGAAAGAGGAGCACGATGAGAGGCTACACGCAGCTTGCCCAAGA
>JAQVKR010000215.1 GCA_028694565.1 Gammaproteobacteria bacterium
GCCGCCGCCGCCGCCGCGCTCGCGATCGGCGCCGCCCCCGAGGAGGTGGCCGCGGGGCTGGCGGGCATGGCGCTCATCCGCGGGCGGATGCAGGCGCAGCCGGGCCGCGGCGGCTGCCGCCTCATCGATGACAGCTACAACGCCAATCCCGGCTCGGTGCGGGCGGCCATCGACGTGCTGGCCGGCTGCGGCGGCGAGCGGGTGCTGGTGCTCGGCGACATGGCCGAGCTGGGGCCCGAGGCCCCGGCGCTGCACGCCGACATCGGGCGGGCGGCCCGCGCCGCCGGCCTGGAGCGGCTCTACACGCTGGGCCCCCTGTGCCGCGAGGCGGCGGCGGCCTTCGGGCCCGGCGCCGAACAGTTCGACTCCCATGCGGCGCTGGCGGCCGCGCTGGAACAGGTGGTGCATCCCGCGATGACGGTGCTGGTGAAGGGCTCCCGCAGCATGCGCATGGAGCGGGTGGTGGACGCGCTGCGCGCGCCGGTGGAGGACTGAGGCGATGCTGCTCTGGCTCACCGAATGGCTGGCCCAGGTGCACACGGGGTTCAACGTGTTCCAGTACCTGACCCTGCGGGCGATCCTGGGGGTGCTCACGGCGCTGGTGATCTCCCTGGTGGTGGGGCCGCGCATGATCCAGCGCCTGACCCTGCACCAGGTGGGCCAGGTGGTGCGCGACGACGGGCCGCAGAGCCACCTGAGCAAGGCGGGCACGCCCACCATGGGCGGGGCGCTGATCCTGGTGGCCATCGGGGTGGCGACCCTGCTGTGGTCGGATCTCTCCAACCGCTTCGTCTGGGTGGTGCTGCTGGTGACCCTGCTGTTCGGCGTCATCGGCTGGGTGGATGACTACCGCAAGGTGGTCAGGAAGGATTCGCGCGGCCTGCCGGCGCGCTGGAAGTATCTGTGGCAGTCGGTGTTCGCCCTGGGGGTGGCGGTATTCCTCTACAGCACCGCCCAGCAGCCCGTGGAAACCCAGCTCATCGTGCCCTTCTTCAAGGCCGTGGCGCTGAACCTGGGCTGGCTCTACATCCCCCTGGTCTATTTCGTGGTGGTGGGCTCCAGCAACGCGGTGAACCTGACCGACGGCCTCGACGGGCTGGCCATCCTGCCGGCGGTGATGGTGGGCGGGGCGCTGGGGGTGTTCGCCTACGCCACCGGCCACGTCAACTTCTCCCAGTACCTGGCCATCCCCTATATCCCGGGGGTGGGCGAGGTGGTGGTGTTCTGCGGCGCCCTGGTGGGGGCCGGGCTCGGTTTTCTCTGGTTCAACACCTACCCCGCCCAGGTGTTCATGGGCGACGTCGGCGCGCTCGCCCTGGGGGCGGCGCTGGGGATCCTGGCGGTGCTGGTGCGCCAGGAGCTGGTGCTGCTGGTGATGGGCGGGGTGTTCGTGATGGAGACGGTGTCGGTGATCCTGCAGGTGGCCTCCTACAAGCTCACCGGGCGGCGCATCTTCCGCATGGCGCCCCTGCACCACCACTTCGAGCTGAAGGGGTGGCCGGAGCCGCGGGTGATCGTGCGCTTCTGGATCATCACCGTGATCCTGGTGCTGGTGGGTCTGGCGACCCTGAAGATTCGCTGAGGAAGCGATGGCGGCCGTGATGCGCGACAAGCCGAATGACAGCCGGGTGCGGGATACCGCCCTCAGCGTGGTGGTGGGCCTGGGCAAGACCGGGCTCTCCTGCGCCCGCTGGCTGGCCGCGCGCGGCGAGAAGGTGGCCGTCACCGACAGCCGCGAGGCACCGCCGGGCCTGGCCGGGCTGCGCGCCGAGTGGCCGCAGGTGGCGGTGCATGCCGGCGGGTTCGATCCGGCGCTGCTGGCGCGGGCCGGGCGCATCGTGCTCAGCCCCGGGGTGCCGCTGGCCGAACCGGCGCTGGCCGCGGCGATCGCCGAGGGGGTCGAGGTGGTGGGCGACATCGAGCTCTTCGCCCGGGCTGCGCGCGCCCCGGTGGTGGCCATCACCGGTTCCAACGCCAAGAGCACCGTCACCACCCTGGTGGGGGAGATGGCCCGGACCGCCGGCCTCGACGCGCGCGTGGGCGGCAACCTGGGCACCCCGGCTCTGGATCTGCTGCCGGCCCCCGGAGCGGCGGCGCCGGATCTCTACGTGCTCGAGCTTTCCAGCTTCCAGCTCGAGACCACCGCCACGCTCGATGCCGCGGCGGCGGTGGTGCTCAACGTCAGCCCCGATCATCTCGATCGCTACCCGGACCTGGCGGCCTACGCGGCCGCCAAGCGGCGGGTGTTCCACGGCGGCGGGGTGATGGTGGTCAACGCCGATGACCCGGCGGTGACGGCCATGGTGGAGCCGGGACGGCGGGTCGTGCGCTTCGGTCTGGGCGCTCCCGCCGAGGGCGATTACGGCCTGTGCCGGCGGGGCGGCGCGGATTGGCTGTGCCGGGGCCGGGAGGCGCTGCTCCCGCTCGGGGAGATGCGCATCCGCGGGCTCCACAACGCGGCGAACGCCCTCGCGGCGCTGGCGCTGGGCGAGGCCGTAGGCCTGCCGCGCGCGGCGATGCTGGCGGCGCTGCGGGACTTCCCCGGGCTGCCCCATCGCTGCCAGTGGGTGGCCGAGGTCGGGGGCGTGCACTTCTACGACGACTCCAAGGGCACCAACGTGGGGGCGACGCTGGCGGCGCTGCAGGGCCTGGGCGCCACCGGACGGGTGGTGCTCATCGCCGGCGGGCTCGGCAAGGAACAGGATTTCGGCCCCCTGCGCCCCGGCCTGGCGGCCTGCGGCCGGGCGGCGGTGCTCATCGGCCGCGATGCGCCCCGTATCGAGGCGGCGCTCGACGGCGCGGTGCCGGTGGTGCGCGCCGCGGGCATGGCCGAGGCGGTGCACGCCGCGGCGGCGCTGGCGCAGCCGGGCGACAGCGTGCTGCTCTCGCCGGCCTGCGCCAGCTTCGACATGTTCCGCGACTATGCCCACCGCGGCGAGGTGTTCGTGGCGGCGGTCCGGGAGCTCGCGCCATGAGCGCCCAGGCCCTGCCCCTCGGCGCCGGCGCCCGGCCGCTCCCGGTCTGGGACCTGTGGCTGCTCGGCACCGCCGCGCTGCTGCTTCTGATCGGCCTGGTGATGGTGGGATCGGCCTCCATGGCCATCGCCGACCGCGCCAGCGGCGGGCCGCTGTTCTACCTCTACCGGCAGCTGGCCTATTGCGGGCTCGGCATCGGCCTGGGCGTCGCCGTGCTGCGGGTGCCGATGGCCCTGTGGGAGCGGCTGGGGCCCTACCTGCTGGTGCTGGGGGTGATGCTGATCGGGCTGGTGCTGGTGCCGGGGGTGGGGCGCGAGGTGAACGGCAGCGTGCGCTGGCTGGCCCTCGGCCCGGTCAACCTCCAGCCCTCGGAGCTGATGAAGCTGTTCATGGTGATCTACCTGGCCGGTTACCTGGTCCGCCGCGAGGAGGAGGTGCGCACCCGCTTCTCCGGCTTCCTCAAGCCGGGCCTGCTGCTGGGCCTGGTGGGCGTGCTGCTGCTGCTGGAGCCCGACTTCGGCGCCGTGGCCGTGCTCTCGGCCACCGTTCTGGGCATGCTGTTCCTGGGCGGCGTGCGGTTGTGGCAGTTCGCCCTGGTGGTGCTCCTGGCCATGGGCGCCCTGGCCGCCGTGGCCATCACCTCGCCCTACCGGCTGGAGCGCCTGACCACCTTCCTGGATCCCTGGGCCGACCCGTTCAACAGCGGTTTCCAGCTCACCCAGGCCCTCATCGCCTTCGGCCGCGGCGAGTGGCTCGGCGTGGGGCTGGGCGCCGGGGTGCAGAAGCTCTTCTACCTGCCGGAGGCGCACACCGACTTCCTGTTCGCGGTGCTGGCCGAGGAGCTCGGCCTGCTGGGCGCGCTGGCGGTGCTGGGCCTGTTCACCCTGCTGGTCTGGCGCGCCTTCGCCATCGGCGCGCGGGCGCTCCGGGCGGGGCGCCGCTATTCCGCCTACCTCGCCCTCGGGCTGGGCCTGTGGATCGCCCTGCAGGTCATCATCAGCGTCGGCGTCAACACCGGGCTGCTCCCCACCAAGGGGCTGACCCTGCCGCTGATGAGCTACGGCGGCAGCAGCCTGGTGACCAACTGCATCGCCGTCGCCCTGCTGCTGCGGGCGGATTACGAGTTGCGCACCGCGCCGCCGGAGACCCTCCCGGCACGGCGCGGCAGGATGCGGGAGGACGAGGCATGAACGGTCCCGGCGCGCACGCACTCGGCCGGCCGGTGCTGATCATGGCCGGCGGTACCGGCGGCCATGTCTTCCCGGCCCTGGCCGTGGCCCGCGAGCTGCAGGCCCGGGGCCGCGAGGTGGCCTGGCTCGGAACGGCCCGCGGACTGGAGGCCCGGGTGGTGCCCGAGGCCGGCCTGGCGCTGCACACCATCGACGTGGCCGGCCTGCGGGGCAAGGGCGCGTCCGGCTGGCTGCTGGCGCCCCTGCGCCTAGTCCGCGCCGTGTGGCAGGCGCAGCGGGTGGTGCGGCGGCTGCGCCCCGGCGCGGCGCTGGGCATGGGCGGCTTCGCTTCCGGCCCGGGGGGGCTGGCGGCCCGCCTGCTGGGGGTGCCGCTGGTGGTCCACGAGCAGAATGCGGTGGCCGGGCTCACCAACCGGGTGCTGGCCCGTATCGCCGCCCGGGTGCTCGAGGCCTTCCCGGGCAGCCTGCCCGGCGCCCGGACCGTCGGCAATCCGGTGCGCGCGGAGATCACCGCGCTGCCCGCCCCGGCGGAACGCTTCGCCGGGCGCGACGGGGCGCTGCGCCTGCTGGTGGTGGGCGGCAGCCAGGGGGCGCGGGCGCTGAACGCGACGCTTCCCGAGGCGATCGGCCGGTTGAACCCCGGCGCGCGCCCGGAGGTGCTGCACCAGACCGGCGCCGCCGAGGCGGACGGGGTGCGCGCGGCCTATGCCCGCGCGGGCGTCGCGGCGCGGGTGGAGCCGTTCATCGCCGACATGGCCGGCGCCTATGGCTGGGCGGATTTGGTGGTATGCCGCTCCGGTGCGCTGACGGTGAGCGAGCTGGCCGCCGCCGGGGTGGGTTCGGTGCTGGTGCCGTTCCCCCAGGCGGTGGACGACCACCAGACCCGCAATGCCGCCTACCTCGTGGAGGCCGGCGCGGCGGAACTGCTGCCCCAGTCGGTGCTGACGCCCGAGCGGCTGGCCGAGACCCTGCAGCGGCTGGGCGATCGCCGGCGGCTGCTGGCCATGGCCGTGGCCGCGCGCAGTCGGGCGACCCCGGCGGCCGCCGCGGCGGTGGCCGACGACATCGTGGAGATCGGACATGGCTGAGACGGACCGCAACCCGCTTCCAGCACCGGGCATGGGCCGTACCCGCCGCATCCACTTCGTGGGCATCGGCGGTGCGGGCATGGGCGGCATCGCCGAGGTGCTCGCCAACCTCGGCTACGAGGTGAGCGGCTCCGACCTGCAGGAGGGC